>NZ_PNCW01000009.1:0-11583 GCF_005886985.1 Pseudoalteromonas sp. S3178
TAGCAAACTGTGGGAAGTCCACATCCGCTGTCACAGGTAAAATAGATGTGCGAGAAATTGAACTTCCAAAGGAGTTTCAATAATGGCAATGGATGCTAAAGGTTATTTTCATCATCTACGTAACTATTTAAATACAGACTTTTATGGAGTCCCTAAGTTTCCTGGTGATGAAATAGAGTTGAAAGAAAAAATTAAAGTTGGTAGCAAAAAAAAAGAATACAAAGTCACTTTAAAGCATGAAGGTGAATTATTCGCAATAAAGCTAGATAGTCTTAACAAAAAAGGGAATCAGGACCCTTTGTACCATTTTCTCGGTAATAATGGGCAGCCTTGGACTAAACGTTGTGATTTCATTGTTTTTAATCTTGTCGGTAGAAAAATATTTGTTTATTGCCTCGAATTTAAGTCTCAGTCTCTTGATACTGAAAGTATCGCAGGGCAACTTCAATCTGCTGAAAAGTGGTGTCGTGCTTTATTAGCTACGATCGATATTTACGTAAACAAAAAATGTAAATTTGAGTTAACAAAGCTTGTTGTTTCTGAATGCCCTGAAGATAGGCTCGGCAGTTACTTAGAAGAAAATGGTCAGTTTTTGGCTCGAGATCCTTCGGTAAAACATTTTTTGTATAAAGATATAGATGGCCTAGCATTAGGTGAATTAAACCATGCGGGCACTGAAACAGTGAAGTAAGGGAGTACCATGAAAAACACCAAAGAAATCCATTTTGAAGAAGCCATTCAATATCATCTAACTGAAAATGATAAGTATGTAAAAGGTGATTCGGCTGACTTTGATCCTGAGTTATGCCTTGAAAAATCCCGTATTATTACTTTTATTAAAGCTACCCAGCTAAAAACTTGGCAAGCCCTTGAAGTGATTCATGGTGAAGAAACGGATAACGTACTTATTGCTGATTTACGCAAGCATATTGGAACCAATGGTGTGCTAAATGTTATTCGTAATGGCTTTAAGTGCTTTGGTAAAAAATTCAAGGTTGCTTACTTTTTACCTAATAATCAGCTAAACGATGACACGCTTGCTCTTTATAATAAAAATACGTTGTCGGTTACTCGCCAGTTATACTTTTCTAATAAAGACACAAAATCGCTCGATATGGCGATATTCTTAAATGGTTTGCCTGTCGTTACCTTAGAATTAAAAAATAAGTTTACTGGTCAATCTACTGAACATTCTAAGAAGCAGTATAAAAACGATAGAGATCCTAATGAACCAATATTTCAGTTTAAAAAAGGCGCATTAGTACATTTTGCCGTTGATACCGATTTAGCGTTTATGACAACTAGACTAAGCGGTAATAAAACCTTCTTCTTGCCATTTAACTTAGGTTTTAATGACGGTGCTGGTAATCCGCCCGCTGAAGATGGTGGTTATAGAACCGCTTACCTTTGGCGTGAAGTACTACAAAGCGACAGCTTGTTAGATATTCTTAATCGTTTTATGCATTTGCAAGTTGAAGAGAAAAAAATCCTAAAAGATAATGTACTTAAGAAAATCAAAAAAGAAACCATGATTTTCCCGCGTTACCATCAATTAGATGTTGTGCGTAAGTTAATTGAGCATTCTAAGAGCAATGGCGCAGGTAAAAACTATTTAGTACAGCATTCGGCTGGCTCGGGTAAATCAAACTCTATTGCGTGGCTGGCGCATCGTTTATCAAGCTTACATACCGAAGCGGATGAAAAAATATTTCACTCGGTTATTGTGGTAACCGATAGGAAAGTACTCGACCAACAGCTACAAGATACAATTTATCAATTTGACCACAAACAAGGTGTAGTTGTAAAAATTGATGAAGATACGCGTCAGTTAGTCAAAGCCTTGTCAGGTGGTACACCGATTATTATCACCACAGTACAAAAATTTCCTTTTGTGTCTGAAACTCTTGAAAAACTTAATGAAGAAAATGGTATTGGCACAATTGAACTAAGTACCAAAGGCAAACGTTATGCGGTGATTGTTGACGAAGCCCATAGTTCACAGTCCGGTGAAACAGCTATGGACATGAAATACGTACTTAACAAAGCAGGTGTTGAAGAGCAAGCAACACAATACATTGCTGAAAATGAATTCGGTGATGAAGATGAAGTGATCCGCACTATGCTTCGACGTGGTAAGCAAGACAATTTAAGCTTTTTTGCCTTTACTGCGACACCAAAATACAAAACGCTTAAGATATTTGATGAGCCAGGTAAAACGGGTGAAGCGCCATTTCATCATTACACTATGCGTCAAGCAATAGAAGAAAAGTTTATATTGGATGTACTAGCAAATTACACCACCTATAAAACGTATTACCAAATTACTCAAACCGCAGAAAAAGATACCCACGTTGAACGTAAAAAAGCAGCAAAGGCTTTAGCGCGATTTTTAACGTTGCATGACTATAACATTGCTCAAAAAACAGAAGTGATGATTGAGCATTTTAGGGCTAATGTTCGTCATAAAATAGGGCAACGTGCTAAGGCTATGGTGGTAACAGACTCTCGCTTGCATGCAGTGCGCTATAAAAAATCTTTCGATGACTATATTGAAAAGAAAGGTTATACCGATGTGCGTAGCTTAGTAGCTTTTTCAGGCACAGTGGAAGACCCAGATATACCCGATGTTAATTATACCGAAGTAGGCATGAATAACGGCATTGCTGAAAAAGCATTACCTGAAGAATTTGAGTCAGATGATTACAAGGTTTTATTAGTTGCAGAGAAGTACCAAACAGGCTTTGATCAACCTTTGTTACACACAATGTATGTTGATAAGAAATTATCAGGTATACAAGCCGTACAAACGCTTTCTCGTTTGAATCGTATGGCGGTGGGTAAAGAAGATACCTTCGTTTTAGATTTTAGAAACGAGCCAGAAGAGATTTTTGAAGCATTTAAGCCCTTTTATCAAGTAACGCGTGCTGAAGAATTAACCGACCCACATCACCTTTACCGCTTACAAAGTCAAATCGATGAGCATCAAGTTATTCACGAAAATGAAGTTGATAGTTTTTGTGCTATTTACTTTGCACCTAAACGCAAAGAAACTGCAAATGATCATGCAAAAATGAACGGTGTTATTGATTTAGCGGTAGAGCGTTATATTGAGCTAGATGAAGAACAACAAGGTGAGTTTAAAGGCTTATTAGTTAACTTTAGAAATATGTATGCGTTTTTATCACAAGTTATGCCGTATCAAGATACTGACCTTGAAAAGCTTTACACCTATTTACGCTATTTATTAACTAAGTTACCAAGAGACGCTTCAGGTCCAGGTTATAAAATAGATGGCGATGTGGAACTTGAGTATTATCGCTTACAAAAAATAAGTGAAGGTTCAATTAATTTAGAGCCTGGCAACGCTGATAATTTAGATGGACCGTCAGAAGTAGGAACAGGTAGTTCAACTGAAGAAGAGGTACCGCTATCTGAATTAGTGAAAATTCTAAATGAAAGGTTTGGCACTGACTTTACTGAAGCGGATCGGTTATTTTTTGAGCAGGTAGAGGAGGAAGCTTTTGAAAGTGAAGACCTGAAAGAAGCTGCTTCAGCAAATAGCTTTAATGATTTTTCGTCAATATTGTCAAAGGTATTTGAAGATATTTTAATTGATCGTATGGATGGCAATGAAGAAATATTCCAACGCTTGATGGGTGACGCTGATGTACGTGGCATAGCAGTTGATGATATTGCTAAGAGCTTGTACAAGCGGTTTAATAAGAAAGGCTCATAATAGAGTTTATAAGGATTAAATTTGTTACCGAGTAATATAGCGAGTACGGTTGATACGATTTCACCTGAAAGAATTAGAAGTTATAGGAACTACTTTAACCTTACAACTGATGAAGAAGCTTTGGGGCTTTATTTATGGAATGATGCATTGTCTGCGTCATTCTTCAAATTGGTAAGTATCCTTGAAGTAACTTTCAGGAATGCATTACATAGGGAGCTATCGCATGAATATCACCCCCATAAGAATCAAGGAAGTGTTTTTGATAATGATTGGTATGAATACTTAATTACTCAAAATATAATTCGAAACCCTAAAAGTATAACTAATATTACGCATATTTCTTCAAGGCCAAGAGGCAGGCGTAGCCCAGTATTAACACCAAGAAGACCAGTGCCAAAGCCTGGTGATGTTGTAGCAGGGCAAACATTTGGTTTTTGGCCTTACTTAATTGAAAGGCATAGCGTGAATTGGCAAAAGATCCTACATAATGCTTTAAGGGATCACTTTTCAGAACATGAGTCATACTGGGGGCAATCGGCAATAGATGATTTAATTTTAAGACTCAAGCAAGTTTGTGAACTTCGTAATAGAATTGCTCATCATGAGCCAATATGGAAGTTTACAAGGATAGTTCACCGCAGTAGTGGTGAAGAAATATATCCTGCTGCTAGAACACCTGACGATAGTTTAAATAGAATGATAGAGCTTAATAAACGTTTGGTTAGATTGTTATCTTGGGTATCAGAAGATCGAAAGATGGATTATTTGGACTCCCATTATAAAAGGCATTTTGACTGGTTAGTTACTGATAAAGCTATCGAAATATACAAATCCTTGCAGCTTAGAGAAGGCTGGAAACTTAGTAAAGTTAAGCGTGAGCTGAGAAAAGTATTAATAAATGGAACACCTATTGAAGTGATTCATAAGGGGAAGTCGTCCATGATCATTCCTGGTATTATCTAATTTGAGTATTGACAATAATGTAATTATGACTCACTATTAAGTTCTAGCTCGTTGGAATATGGCTTTAGTAATAAAATTCTCGCTAAAGATCCCAACTTGAGCATCAATGAAAACCATCCTGCGGGATGGTTTTCGCCTTTCTGGCTTTCTATATTTTATCTCAATCAAACTTTATCGATACTTGTTTACTACATAGTAATGAGAGGGATACCTCCATATTTCTATTTTAATATTATATAAAACAAGTGGATGTTGGATGGAATAGTTTATCTTACCCTATATCAAATGCAATTTGGTTTCTTAAAAAACTCATCCTGTAACAATTAATCTTAAAGTCTGAGATGGTCAGGTGACTACTACCCACTAATACAGTTTTCGATTTTAATCGACTTACGGTATGTAAGCGGTCTGGGCTATTCTACCGCTACAAGGCTTCATGTGAAGCAAAGGTATAAATATGGGCTTAGTAAATTTATTTATTTAACTGCTCAATCAATTTTTGCTTTTCTTCAGTTGATAGTCTACTGATTAAACAAGCAAGTTCAGCTGACTCTGTATTTTCACAAAAGAAATAATTTAAAGGAACTCCAAGTTCATCAGCCATTCGTTGTAATGTTTGAACATCAGGAGTGTGCCTGTCTTTTTCGTAATGGTTCATCCTGCTACTTGCAGAGCTTTGATCCATGCCAATACGAATACCTAATTCTTTTTGAGTCATGTTTGCTCGCTTACGAGCTTCTTTAAGCCTGATTGGTATTGGGTTTGGTTTAGACACTTAGCTTTCATCTTGTTCACCTGAATAACTTAGATTGTCTAAGTTTTACTTATATTAGTATACTTAGCAATCCTAAGTTTTGTTGGTGGCTAAAAATGACCAAAGCAATTAAGCTCAATGAAGATATCTATCATCTATTAGTAGAAAAAAATTTTAATCATTTCACTATCACTGCACTGCGTAATACTTTGCTGGCGCTTAATGATACTTATAAAGAGCCAGATGAGGCTAGGCGCTTTGTTTATAGGCAGGTGATGCGTTTGGTTGATAAAGGTTTGCTAGCTAGGGATGAAAACCCAAGCCCGAAACGTGCTCAATATAGTAAAACTCTGTTATTTAAAACATCCATATTCACAAGAGTAACAAATGACTCGATTGCAAGCCTTTCGCAATCTCAAGTAATAGATAAAAGCTTTAGCAATGAGCTTCTTGACGCTATAAAAACATATGAGTCAGAAATGACAGTACTAGTTAGTGAACTTGAAGAGTATAAACGGCTTATAGAGGCAAACTCTAACTGCTATGACGCAATAGTAGTACTTTTGGAAAAAGGGCAAGCAAGACTGCTATTAATTAAGGGGAAGTTAGCAGCACTAAATAATGTCCAACAAGTTGTGGTAGAGTAATGAAGTATATAATTCTTTGGAATTTAAAAAATTACCCTATTATTAATTGGGTGTTTCTTATTTAATATGATAATTAACAATATGAATTGCTTAGTGGTTCATTTGAAAGTAAGTCTAAATTTGGATTGATTTCAGCAGAACAGCGCAACGAAATACTAAGTTGTATTTATGATATTTTTAGAGGTTTATTCTGAATTAAAAACTGTCTAGTGAAAGCTGGGAAGTCCAGAAAGCTATTGGTGTAGCGGTCGAATAGAAAAAAGGATTGTAAGGAATGTCTAAAGTATGGATACCTGTTTTTGAACATGAAGCTGTTAAAGGCCAAGAAATAATGAACTATCGGATTCTTGCAGTGGCTAAGAAAAATCACTTTCGTAAGTTTGATAGCAAGTGTAAAATTTTCCCTTTTAGGCTGTTACCCGCTGGAACATACCGCTCTGTCCTTATTGATACTAGCAACCCGATTAATCAACGTAATTACTGATATTGGAAACTAATTATGTTCAAAATTAAAGTTCTTACCCCAAGCGATAGCATTAAGTTTTGGTATGTGAAAAGTATTAAAAGAGGGAGCAAAAGTTTCGCAGGAACGACTGACCTATCGGATGCAAAAACTTATAGAAAAACAAAAGCTGTTAACGCACTTCTAGATTACTTTTTAGAAATTGGCATAAACTATGTACTGCTAGATACAGACAGTGACTAAGCACTGAAAACTAAAAGGGATATAATTATGTGGGCGGTTATAAAAGTAGATAAAGAATTGATGTTTTATAACTTTCAGACAGAGCAGTATGAAGCTGTTAGTGATCTAAAGTTTGCTCATGTAAACGAGCTTGAAAGCACTAATGGGATATCTATGACTATTGGTGGTTTTACAAAGATTGTTCTTGATCATGATACTAGTGTTTCTACATTGCTTAGAGCTAATATTCCTTTATTCCTAACAAAAGTAGGTGCGAGAGAAGCGGCCAAAACAGCTAACTTAACTGGCTACACATACATTAATTTTGATGTTACTAAAATTCAATTATTAAAATAGATAGAGCAATAAAGTTATCTGAAGTAATTGAAAATGATGAAACATCTTAATTGGCTATACAGTGGTTTAAATAGTTAAAGCATACTTTTTAAGTGTGAAATATAACGTAGTTCACGGTTTGCTTTTCACTCTTTTTATTGTATAAAAACTTGAAAAGTAGGAAAAAGAAGAAACTTAAAATAGTTAATATAAAACAATTATTTAAACACTTTTCAAAAAAAGCTTGTAACATTGATGCCGAAGGCCAGCTGCTTGTCGATCAAGTAATAGAAGAAGCTAAAATCAGTCAGGCTAAAAAGCAGAGTATTCAGCGTTTACTTATTAGTGATTTAAACTTATCTGCAGTGAAAAAGTCACTGGGTAATATGCGCTCTAATCGAGACTTTATTCCGTTAAGTGTGTCTGCTTTAGCACGCTCTCGTGCTGATTGGCTATTTGGTATGAATTTAACGCGAGCATATACATTAGCGGGACAAAAAGCAGGATTCGGGAATGTACTTTCTGTAGGACGGGTACAAACTCCTATTTTAGGTTTAGTGGTTAATCGCGATAACGAAATAGCTAATTTTGTATCAAAACCATTTTATGAAGTGTTGGCGCATTTAGTTACTCCAAAGCAGCAGTTATTTACAGCTAAGTGGGTGCCGAGTAAAGCTTGCGAGCCTCATCAAGATGAAGAAGGGCGAGTATTAAATAAAGCACTCGCCGAAAATGTAGCTTCGCGTATAACTAATCAAAAAGGAGAGGTAACAGCACTTGAACAAAAACAAAAAAAACAAAGTGCACCTTTACCTTATAATTTATCTTCACTTCAAATAGATGCTGCAAAGGCATTTGGTATGGCTGCTCAGCAGGTGCTTGATATTTGCCAAACACTTTATGAGCGCCATAAATTAATTACTTATCCTCGTTCAGACAATCGTTATTTACCTAAAGAACATCATTTAGATGCGCCTTCAATTTTAAAAGCAATTGCAGCTAATGGCGGTCAAAACACTGAGTTTGTGAATGGGGCTGATGCTAAAAAACGCAGTAAATGCTTTAACGATTCAAAAGTTGCTGCGCACCATGCAATTGTGCCCACAGCAAAGCAGCTAAAAACTGCAAACTTAGCTTCTGATGAAACAAAAGTGTATCAGCTTATATGTAGGTATTATTTGGTTCAGTTCTACCCAGACTACATTTACAACGAAACTAAAGTAGAGGTAACAATTGCTGGTGGTTTATTTAAAGCAAATGCCAAGCAAGACGTAAGTTTGGGTTTTAAGGTGTTAATGGGTAAAGGCGAGCTAAAAGATGAAGCAACATTACCTCATTTAGCTAAAGGGATGGCGCTTAATTGCACTAAAGGTGAGGTTGTTGAAAAGCATACTACACCTCCATCACATTTTACTGATGCAACATTGTTGGCTGCGATGACGGGCATTAGCCGTTACGTTAAAGATCCACAAATTAAAAAAGTATTAAAAGAGACCGATGGTTTAGGTACTGAGGCTACTCGCGCAGGTATTATTGAACTGTTATTTAGACGTCGCTTTTTAAAGCGTGAAGGTAAAGCAATTAAAGCAACCGAAACCGGTTTGGCACTTATTAGTGTTTTACCACAAGGCTTAGCAAGTCCCGACCTAACGGCTAAGTGGGAGTCGAGCTTAGGGGATATAGCGCAACAAGCTATGAGTTATCGGCAGTTTTTACAGCCATTACTTGCAGATCTTGAAAGCTTTGTACAACAGGCGGCTAATTGCGATAACCATGTATTTTCAAAGCTACCTAAAACATCTCCTAAAAAACGCTTTGCTAAGCAAGGCAAAAAAGCGCCATATAAAAAATCAAATTATAAAAAGAGCTCCGCAACTACTTAATAGCTGAGCTCTTGAGTACTGCTTATTAATTATTAAATAAAGCAACTGCAGCGTTACTCATAGCTTTTATACCTGTGGGTAGGGCTACTTTATAATCAGGTGCAAATTTACTTGAATGTAATGAAGGGAGTGTTTCGTTATTTTTCATCGCTTTTGCATATTGTTGTTGGTTAACTCCGCCTAACCAAAATAAAGTAATAGGGATGTTTTCATCTGTTCTGCCGTACAATCCAAAATCTTCACCCGCCATAACCGCTTTTGTTTCAAGTACATTGGTTGCGCCAATTGCATCAGCAATAGCACTTCTAACTATATTTGTTTGCTCTGGATTATTGTAAGTGGATGGAATTGACTCATCTTCGTGAACATAAACAACAGGATATAGTGGCTCTTCAAGCCCTGCGCTTTGTGCAATACCTGCTGTTATACGTTTAATTGCTGCTATTTGAGCTGTACGAACGTCAGGATTGTAACTTCTTAAAGTAAGTTGTAGTTTTACTTCATCTGAAATTACATTATGTTTTGAGCCACCATGAATAGAGCCCACAGTTATAACCGAAGGTTCAAGTGGAGAAAGCTCACGACTCGTGATTGTTTGAAGTGCTAATACAGTGCGTGCAGCAATAACAACAGGATCAACAGTGGTATGCGGGTAAGCGCCGTGGCCTCCTTTTCCTTTTATAGCAATATCTACCGAATCAACACTTGCCATAGTGTATTCATTTTTCATTGATACCTTACCAGCAGGTACGCTGGCACTTACATGTAATGCAATAACGTGGTCGGGTTTCGCGTATTTACTAAATAAGTCTTCATTTAGCATTGCTTTTGCGCCACCGCCTACTTCTTCTGCAGGTTGAGCAACCATCATTAGCGTGCCCTGCCATTTATTTTTATGTGCAATAAGTTGCTCGGCGGTGCCAATAAATGAGCTCATATGTATATCGTGACCACAGCCATGCATTACACCTACATTAGCACCGTGCTCATCTATAACTTTTACTTTAGACGCATACGCTTTGCCAGTTTGCTCAACAATAGGTAAGCCATCTGTATCAGTGCGGATCATAATGGTAGGTCCGTTACCATTTTTATAAATTCCAACTACACCAAAGCCACCTACGTTATCAGTTACATCAAAACCAAGCTTAGATAACTGAGAAGTTATTTTTTTCCCTGTTTCTTCTTCATGGTAAGAAAGCTCAGGAGATTGATGTAAATCGAGGTAAAACTTTTCTATGGCTGGCATCGTTTTTGTTAAGTTTAAATCAAGTGGTTGTGCGTTTAGCAATGGACTAGCTAATAAAAGTGCTGCACTTAAATAGGTAAATTTCATAGTTTCCCTCGTTGTTTAATATCTATACCAAGTGATTTATAGGTATATGACTTGTAATTATTATGTTCACCACCATATAAAAACCTAAATAAATGAATATGGCAATAAATTCAATGAGCAACATAGTTAGTATCAACGCACAAAACTTACAGCAAGTACTTGGTGAGACATCACAGCAAAAGCTGGTGTTATTAAACTTCTACTCTCCGCAGAGTCCAGAATGCATTAGCCAATTATCAATACTGGATAAATTAGCGGGTGAATATACTGACTATATTGTAGTAGCAAACCTTGATTGTAATGCCGAGCAAGCATTGGCCTCTCAGTTAGCGCAACAAGTAGGGTTACAAACATTACCTACACTTGTGCTATTAAAAGACTCTGCACCGGTTGATTTGTTAGCGGGAGCGCAAACCGAAAACCAAGTAAGAGAATCACTAGGTAAGCATTTACCCGCTCAGCAGGATCTATTATTAGAGCAAGCTAAGCAAGCTTTATTAAAGTCAGATCTAAATGCTGCATTTAATTACGCAAAGCAGGCCTATGAAATTGATAATAAGAATGCACGCATAAAATTGGTGCTTGCAGATATATGTATTCAAATTCATAAATTAGATGATGCCAAAGCATTGATTGATACAATTGATGCACAAGAGCAAGATGCATACTTCCATAACATAAAAGCCAAATGCGAAGTTGCTTTAGAGGCAACCGACTCACCAGAGATTAAAGAAAAGCAATCTCAGGTTGAGAAATACCCCAACGACTTAGAGCTGAAAATAGAATTGAGTAACTTACTTAATGACGCTGGTCGAAAAGAAGAAGCACTCGAAACATTATTTACTGTCCTTAAAAAGGATTTGAACTTTAATGATGCAAAACCAAATTTTTTAGCAATTATAGCTTCTCTTCCTGATGGCGACGCATTAGCAGCTAAATACCGCAGAAAGCTCTATAGTATTTTATATTAATACCTAAGCGACGCAGTAAATTATAAAGCGCCTATATAGGTGCTTTATACGTTTTAAAGGTATTTATAAATATTAATGTTAGCTGTACAAGTGTTTTTAGTGTGTTTATTGTACTATTTTGCGAGCTCTTGATTGTATATTGAGCGAACAGTGTTTTATTTAAAGTTTTATCAATAAAACGCTTGCGTAAAAATCAGTTCTCCCTATAATGCGACCCCACTGAGACGGCAGAGCAGGCAACGCTTAGCGATGCAAGCAAACCACTTAGTGAG
>NZ_PNCW01000090.1:0-18116 GCF_005886985.1 Pseudoalteromonas sp. S3178
AAAACATGAAATAAATGACTGTTCGCGCAATTTTACATCGAAGTGATTACTTTAAATACTAAAAAGGCCCTTTCGGGCCTTTTATGCTAGTTAACTATGAGTTTCCAACCGAGCTTACTTTGTTGTTTAGACTCTTGTTGTAGCTCACTTGCCATTAATGGGTGATCTTTTAACCAATTACTTTCAAACTTAAGGTCTAAGACTTCATTTTTAGCAATTAACTCAATTTTAGGTAATACGTCGTCTTGGCGACGCATTGATAAAATTACAGCAATACGAAGTAATCGCACTAAATACTGCGCTAGTATGCTGTTAGCCCCTAGCGAATCAAAACACCCTTTTTGGATATCTGATCGATGCGCATTAGCAACTGCTGCAATTACTTTATGTTCGGATTGCGAAAAACCAGGCATATCCGTGTTTTCTAAAATATAAGCCGTGTGTTTATGGTACTGCTTATACTCTATTAGCAATCCAATTTCATGAAGTTCAGCCACTGCTTTTAGTAAAGGCAATCCGTTTAAGCTTTCTATTGGCCAGCTTTGGCTAATTTTACCAGCCAATTGCATTGCAAGACTAGAAACACGGTATGCTTGTTTTTGATCAACATGGTAGCGATCCATAAAGCCATCGACAGTGCGTTTACGAATATCGTTATTATGAAGCTCTGGCACCATACTGTACAAAACTCCTTCTCGAAGTGCTCCGCCTGCAAGTCCCATTTTTTCTATTTCAAGTGATTCAAATAACGCAATTAGAATGGCAAGCCCAGAAACGAACACGAGCCTACGCTCTTCACTCAAACCTGGTAAGTCTAATGCTGCAATAGTGCTAAACGCTATAGATTGCTCTTTAATTGTATATAGCTTTTCAAGTGTGAGTAGATCATCAAGGTTTTGAGCAACCATAATCTCTTGAATAGCTTGCACAGTACCCGAAGCACCAGAAGCAATTTGCCAGCCAGTCGCTTTATATTCAGCGGCAATATCATCTATTACATCTCGCGCCGCTTTAATTGCTGCATTAAAGTTATTATTACTTAGCTTACAGTCTTTAAAATAGCGCTCTAAATAGGTAACACACCCCATATTTAAGCTTTTATAGTGTAGAGCTTCAAAGCCCTTCCCTATAACGACTTCTGTACTTGCACCACCAATATCTATAACCAACTGCTTCCCATTACATGATGATGTATGAGCTACGCCCTTATAAATAGTTCTCGCCTCTAGCTCCCCACTAATAACATTAATAGTGTGGCCTAGTATTTTTTCGGCTTGAGTTTTAAATACATCGGCGTTAATTGCCAAACGTAGTGTAGCGGTTGCCACTATGGTGATGTTTTGCTTTGGAATATCTTGTAGACGCTCAGCAAAAAGAGCAAGGCATTCCCAGCCTCGCTGCATTGCTTCAGTGCTTAATACGTTATCTTTATCAAGCCCTGCTGCTAATCTTACTTTGCGCTTGACGCGGCCTATTGTTTGTAGGCCGCCAGCAATTGATTTGGCAATAAGCATATGAAAGCTGTTTGAGCCCAAATCAATAACTGCATACACATTTTTTTGCGGTATAAGTTGCCCCACCGTTCAAAAACCTCTAGTTACTACTACTTATAGTAACGGTCGAATTACGACCGTCCTTTTTGGTAACTATTATTTGGGCGACGTCCGTTGTTATTACTACGATTACGTGGGCCTGAAGAATAGTTGCGCTTTCTTTGAATAGTAGGCTTTGTTAAATCATCTAGCAATGCTGTTTTATCATAATGTGATAAAGGAATGCTGTGCTCTATATATTCTTCAATTTCGTGCAAGTTATAAGCATATTGCTCACAAGCAAAGCTAATTGCATGGCCAGAAGCACCTGCACGGCCCGTTCGGCCAATTCGGTGAACGTAATCTTCACAATCGTCAGGTAAGTCAAAGTTAAACACATGACTTACTTCAGGAATATGCAAACCACGTGCTGCAACATCAGTTGCTACTAAAAAGTCTAATTCACCTTTAGTGAATTGAGCTAAAATAGACTGACGTTTTTTCTGATTAACATCACCAGTTAGCATACCTACGCGGTGCCCGTCAGCTTTTAGCCACGCATAAACTGTTTCACAGCTGTGCTTTGTATTAGCAAATACAATGGCTTTATCTGGCCATTCTTCCTCAATTAAGGTTAATAACAGCTTAATTTTGTCTTCTTGCGAAGGATGGAATAGCTCTTCTTTAATACGCTTGCCTGTTTTTACGTCTGGTTCAATTTGCACGTGTTCAGGGTTAGTCATATGTTCAAACGCAAGCTCTTGTACACGGTACGAAAGCGTTGCAGAGAATAATAAGTTTAAACGCTGCGATGTATCTGGCATGCGGCGGAACATATAACGAATATCTTTTATAAAGCCTAAATCGAACATACGATCGGCTTCATCTAGCACGACTACCTCAATTTCATTAAGGGTGTAACAGCCTTGCTTATACAGATCGATAAGGCGACCTGTAGTACCAATTAAAATATCAACGCCTTTTTCTAATTGTGCACGTTGTTTTTCGTAATCTTCGCCACCATATACTAAACCTAAGTTAAGATTACAGTGCGGCGCTAAAATTTTTGCATCTTTGTGTATCTGAATCGCAAGCTCCCGAGTTGGGGCCATGATCAGGGCTCTTGGATGTTTACTAGGTGCTTTGCTAGATTGTAATAACCGATGGCACGTAGCTGTTAAAAAAGCTAACGTTTTGCCTGTACCAGTTTGAGCTTGGCCCGCAATATCGCGGCCATCACAAATAAAAGGTAGGCATTTTGCTTGAATAGGTGTGCAATATTCAAACCCATTCTCGGTTAAACCGGCAACCACTTCCGGTGCGATAGCAAAGTCTGAAAACTTTTTATCGGTTAAATGTGTCTTAGTCATAGCGTTTAAGCATAACGTTTAAACTTGCAATAAGAAACAAGAGTGTTTAAATACGCACTAAATATTTCGCCTAACTAAATCGGAGAGCGCAATGAGCGAGAAAATAATCCAAATTACTGACGATAGCTTTGAAGCTGACGTATTACAATCAGACAAACCAGTACTAGTAGATTTCTGGGCTGAATGGTGTGGACCTTGTAAAATGATCGCCCCTATTCTTCATGAAGTTGCTGATGAATACGACAGCCGTGTGACTGTTGCTAAACTAAATATTGACCAAAATGCTGGTACACCACCAAAATTTGGTATTCGTGGTATCCCAACATTGCTTCTTTTTAAAGATGGCCAAGTTGCTGCAACGAAGGTTGGTGCACTTTCTAAAACTCAACTAATTGAGTTTTTAGAAAACAATATCTAGGTTAAAACCATAAAAAAGGGCTTTTTGCCCTTTTTTTGTGTTTATTTTGTATAAAGACTGGACGCTATGCCAGTGAACTGCTAGTTTATAAAGCCAACTAATCCTTAGTTATATTCAACAAACCTCACTCAACTATCAAAGCGATTTTGAGTATGACAATTGTAATAAAGAACCCACCAATATGCATTTACGCGAATTAAAAGACAAGTCTATAAAAGAACTTGTAAACTTAGCTGAGTCCATGGGGCTCGAAAACGTAGCCCGCTTAAGAAAGCAAGATATTATTTTTGCCATTCTTAAAGCCCACGCCAAAGGCGGAGAGAATATCTTCGGCGGCGGTGTATTAGAGATTTTACAAGATGGCTTTGGCTTTTTGAGATCATCAGAAGCCTCTTACTTAGCTGGCCCAGATGACATTTATGTTTCACCTAGCCAAATTCGCCGTTTCAGCATGCGTACTGGCGATTCTATCTCAGGCCTTATCCGCCCACCTAAAGATGGCGAACGTTACTTTGCTTTACTTAAAGTAAACGAAGTTAACTTTGATAAACCTGAAAACTCTCGCACAAAAATTCTTTTTGAAAACCTTACCCCACTACACGCAAACGAACGTTTTCGTATGGAACGTGGTAACGGCAGTAAAGAAGATATTACCGCCCGTGTACTTGATTTAGCATCTCCAATTGGCCGCGGCCAACGTGGTCTGTTAGTAGCACCGCCTAAAGCGGGTAAAACAATGCTACTGCAAAATATTGCGCAATCAATCACTCATAATCACCCTGATGTTACATTAATGGTTTTACTTATTGATGAACGTCCGGAAGAAGTTACAGAGATGCAACGCCTAGTTAAAGGTGAAGTAATTGCATCAACATTTGATGAACCTGCTTCTCGCCACGTGCAAGTTGCCGAAATGGTTATCGAAAAAGCAAAACGTTTAGTTGAGCACAAAAAAGATGTCGTTATCTTATTGGATTCAATTACCCGTTTAGCGCGTGCTTATAACACGGTTATTCCTTCATCAGGTAAAGTACTTACCGGTGGTGTTGATGCTAATGCACTTCACAAGCCTAAGCGCTTCTTTGGTGCTGCACGTAACGTTGAGGAAGGTGGTAGTTTAACGATTATCGCAACAGCGCTTATCGATACTGGCTCTAAAATGGATGAAGTTATCTACGAAGAGTTTAAAGGTACAGGTAACATGGAACTACACTTAAATCGTAAGATTGCTGAAAAACGTGTATTCCCTGCTATCGACTTTAACCGCTCAGGTACTCGTCGTGAAGAATTACTGACTAAACCAGATGAGCTACAAAAGCTTTGGATTTTACGTAAGATTGTTCATGAAATGTCAGAGATTGATGCGATGGAGTTTTTAATCGATAAACTATCGATGAGTAAAACCAACGATGAATTCTTTGATTCGATGAGACGCCAATAAGTGCGTTTTAGTTGAATAAAAAAAGCGCCTAGGGCGCTTTTTTTATGTGTAAATTATACCGCTTATATTTACCACCAAGCTTATTTAATACCAATCAGCAAAGCATTTAACTTTCGTTATATTTTTTAAGCACACTTTGTAGTGCATCAACCAGTATTTTAAAGTCGTTCGCGGTGTTGCTTTTCACTTTATTTAATAATGCTCTATCTAGATCTTTAGCCGCTTGGGCAATTTCATCTAAGCCAAACATTTGTGCAGCCCCTAAAATACGGTGGCTGTCTTTTTGTAATGCCTCTAAGTCTTCACTAATAAAGTGCTGAGTAATTGTTTCGCTCTCTAAAGCAAAGCTTTGTTTAAAGCTAATAACCAAATCACTCATATCAACTTCACTGTGTTTAAGTGAAGGTTGATTATTACTGTCTAAATGTGCACTTAGCGCTTTATAGAATAAGTCTTTATCAATAGGCTTACCTAAGTAACCAGTAAAACCTAGTGCTAGGTACTCATCTACTTCGTGGCTCATCGCATTAGCGGTTAATGCAAATATAGGCTGCTCAAAACCGCAATTTTTAAGGAGCTGAAAAGCAGCTCGCCCATCCATTACTGGCATTTGAATATCTAACAATACTAAGTCAGGGTACTCTTGTAGGCACTGCTCTACTGCTTGCTCACCATTTTCAACCGCAATCACCTCCAGCCCTAAAGAGCGTAGGTAACGACTTATAAGTCGTCTATTATCAGGATGATCCTCAGCCAGGACAATGCGACCAGATAATTGTTTTTTAACTTTAGCAGATGTGTTTGTTTCGACCATGCTTTGTGATTTATCAACTTCGGCGCACGGTAAAAAGAACGAGAACTGGCTCCCTTTTTTGTATTCGCTTTGCACACTTATATAGCCGCCCATCATTGACGCAAGTTGTTGCGATAAGCTCAAACCTAAGCCCGTGCCACCAAACCGGCGGCTAATGCTGTTATCGGCTTGACTAAAGCATTCAAAAATAAGTTTTAACTGCTTTGAACTCATACCAATACCAGTATCTTTTATAATTATAACCAGCCCTTGCTCTGTTTTATTTAAGGCGATGATAATTTGCCCAGAGTGAGTAAACTTAATAGCGTTAGCACATAAATTTATAAGAATTTGCTTAACACGAATAAGATCAAGCTTAGTGTAAAACTCATTACCCACTTGGTTATCTAAAATAAGCTGTAAGTTTTTAGCTTTAGCCTGAGTGTAAAACATAGCGTGTACATCGTTTACAAGCTCGACAATATCAAAACACGAAATATTTAACTCTAAACGGTTGGCTTCTATTTTACTTAAATCAAGTACATCGTTAATTAGGCTTTTTAAATGATCGCTATGACGCTGGATTACCCTAAGCTCATCTTTAAGTGATTCTGGCTCGTACAACTCATTAATTAAGGCATCGGTTTGCCCTAAAATAGCAGTTAAAGGAGTACGGATTTCGTGGCTAATATTAGCTAAAAACTGGCTTTTAACATCATTAGCTTCTCTCAGCTCTTGCGCCGTGGCTTGTAGCTCAGCAGTACGCTGTGCTACTTGCTCCGTTAAGTGTTGCTTAGCTCGTTTTTCAGCCCCGCGTCGTGAAAGAGCAATACCTGTAACAACAGCTAAAAATAATACTAAAAATATAAATAAAGTAAGTTGAGAACGCTGCGACATTTTAAGCTCTTGCACTTTACGATCTTGCTTGAGCTTTTCTATTTCTTGATTTAATTGAGTCGCTTTAAACTGATGCTGTAAAACGGCTAGCGCATTAATAATAGAGGTGCTTCTGAGCTTGCGCTGTTCACTAATATATTTTTGCTGCTGAGCCATTGCGCTTGAATAATCACCTTTACTCGCATCTAGCAAAGCTTTTGTGCCATAGCTGTCTCTAATAATTCGATCACTGCCATATTCTTGAGCGAGTAAAATAGCTCTTTCTAAGCTTACCTGCGCTTGCTCTAAATCCCCTTTTACAAATTGTATTTTGGCTAGTGCATGTAGCGCATTCAATTCTAAATTATGGTTATCTATTTTAAGCGCATAGAATTCACCTAGCTTAGCTTGCTCGTATGCCTCATCTACTTTTTCTAAAATTAGATTAGCATTTGCTAAATTAGTGTATTGTGTAGACAACTTATTGTAATCATTGGCTGAAATATAATAACTCAACGCTAATTGATAGTAATGAAGCGCTAAGTCAAATTGATTACTCTCTCTATAAGCAACACCCATATTATTATAAACTTGCGCTATTCCACTTTTATCACCAAGGCGCTGATAAACTTTAAGCACTTCTTGATACAAACTAAACGCACTGTCATAACGAGATAAACGTATATAAACACCCGCTATATTTAGCAAAATATCCGTTTGGTCTTGCTCGCTGCCATGCTCTTCATAAATTGCTTTGGCTTTTAAGTAAAACTCTAGTGTTTCACCTAGTTTATTCATATTAAAATAAGCTAAACCAATGTTATTAAATAAGTTAGCTTGCTCTAATAGTTGTTCGTTTTTTTCAGCTAAGGCGAGAGTGCGAATATATTCAATAATCGCTTTTTGAAATAATCCTTGATAAAAAAGCACAACGCCTTGCATTTTAATGGCGCGAAAGTGCTCTTCAGGAAAAAAAGTATCTGACGTGTACTGCTCAAGTAATTTAAAGTAACGTAAAGAGTCTTTAAAATTGTCGATCGATAACGCAGTATTACCTAACGCAGAGTAAACAGCTACATGCTCTTTTTTAGATAGGCTTTGATCAGCAAGTAAGGTATTAGCCAGTTGTAATTTTGGCTCCCACTGCTCTTCGCTTTTGAATTGTTCAAATAGTGAGTCGGCATTTTGGGCATAGCTAGAAGCCATTAGTACACAGCATATAGTAAATAAGAGGCACTTAAACTTGCCCAGCATAATTTTAATCCTTCAAACCGTTACTTATATCAGCGTAATCTTTATTGAAGATACACCAACTACTAGGCCCTAAACAATGCTTAACCCACTGATTGATGAGATTTTTGAGCTATTATTAACAAAGCAAGTTTGGCGAGTTCATACTTTAGCCGCGCAGTTGTCTCACCAAGGAGCTATAACAACGCTTGATCAAAACCCAGAGCGCGATTTGTTTAAACGTAATTTTTTAATTATGAATGCATTGTACCAACTGCAGGCACAATTAAAGCCACAAAATTTAATTATTTCAACGTTGCATATCGAGCTATTAGAAAAAGAGACTAAGCACTTACTCGTAACTAGCAATAATTTACGAGATTACTATTTAGATTGGGATAATTACGATACGAGTGAGCAGCAAGTAGAAGAGTTATTAAATAGTTTTTGGCGTAGTTTTAAAGCAACACCTAAGCAGCATGCATTAACAAATCAAAAATACAACGAGCTGATTTTAAAATGGAATTTACCTGAGGATTTTACACTTAAAGCCTTACAAAAGCGCTGGCGACAACTTGCGCTGCAAAACCACCCCGACAAACTAAATGGCTGTACGGAAAAGTTTAAAAAAATAAAGTTGCAATACGAGCAGCTTAAAACAGCTGCTCGTTAATACACTAATTAACGCGTAAGGCGACGAGCGCGAATTTTACGGCCCTTAATGTTACCTTCGGTCAGCTTACGTAACGCAGGCTTAGACGAATTGCGCTCTACGGCAACAAATGCAACGTTATCAAGCACATTAATTTTACCTACTTGGCGACCTGCAATACCATCTTTACCCGTTAAGGCACCTAAAATATCACCAGCGCGCACTTTTTGTTTTTTTCCTGAATCAATCATTAGCGTAACCATTTCAGGGCGGTAAGGTGGTTTATCTAATAAATTAAACGGTGGCATTTGTTCAGGCGTGATATCACGTTCGTAATGATCGCCAATTTGCGCAATTTTAAACACTTCAGCTTCACCATAAATAGAGCATGCTATGCCCTTTTTACCGGCGCGGCCAGTGCGCCCTACTCGGTGTACATGTGTTTGCGTGTCATGTGCTAAATGGTAGTTAATTACCATATCCATATCATCAATATCTAAACCACGGGCGGCTACATCTGTTGCCACTAATATAGACGCACTTTTATTAGCAAAATGGATAAGTGTACGCTCACGATCGCGCTGCTCTAAATCACCATGAAGCGCTACAGCACTAAAGCCTTCATCGGCTAAATCATCACATACTTGCTGAGTTTCTACCTTGGTATTACAAAACACAACACAGCTTTGTGGCGTAAATTTTAGTAACAATAATTTAAGTGTTGGGTAACGCTGCTTATTGTTATCCATTTTGTAGAAGTATTGTTTAATTGTGCTTTTTTCTTGCTCTTCTTCAACTTTAATCATTTCTGGATTTTTTAGTACACGCTTAGCAATTGCTTCTATTGCACGCGGGAACGTAGCGCTAAATAGTAAGGTTTGGCGATTTTGCGGAATACGTTCAATAATGGCATCAAGGGTATCTTGAAAACCCATGTCTAACATTTGATCGGCTTCATCAAGTACTAGCGTTTCAACATCATCTAAACGTAATGTGCCTTTTCTAATGTGGTCATCAACACGCCCTGGCGTACCAACAATAATGTGCGCGCCATGTTCAAGCGAGCCAATTTGTGGACCAATTGATACACCACCACATAGCGTTAATATTTTAATGTTATGAATACCGCGCGCTAATTTACGCATCTCAACTGCAACTTGCTCAGCAAGCTCTCGGGTTGGACACAAAACTAACGACTGAATACGAAAACGTTTAACGTTTAATTTAGCCAATACACCCAAGCTAAACGCAGCAGTTTTACCTGAACCGGTTTTTGCCTGAGCAATGATGTCTTTACCTTCAAGTACAGGAGGCAAACTTTGCGCCTGTACAGGTGTCATGTGGGCGTAGCCAAGAGTTGATAAGTTATCAACAAGTCCAGCTGGTAAAGCCAAAGATGAAAAAGCAGTTGAAGTCACAGTAAATTCCATAGCAATAAAAATAACGCGGGAGAAAGTCCCACTAAATATGCCGCTAATAATAGCAGAATTCATAATTGGCAACCATTAACAAACACATTATAAAGATTATGTTAATTAAAAGTGTTGAAAATGATAGTAGTTTTCATTAAGATTGCGACTGTTTTTTACATAATACACTGCGCTGGAAGCAAACAATGAAACTGAAGTCTTTATACATAGCATTATTAGCGGGCATAACAACAAATACATATGCCAACTCTACCGACCTTGAACGTATAGAAGTTAAAGGTAGCTACTTCAACGACTACAAAGTCGATAACGCTAATGGTGCTATGAGAACATCAGCTTCATTATTAGAAACAGCCCAATCAGTAACTGTTATTAGCGATACAATAATTAGCGAGCAATTAGCAACCACTCTTGGCGAAGTGCTTACCAACGATGCAAGCTTAACGGCAGGATCACAGCAACGTAACCGCGAAGTATTTAACCTTCGTGGTTTTGAGTTAAGCTCAGGTACCGGCTATCTACGTGATGGACACCAGCATTGGTCGCACTATCAACAACCAATCGAAATCCTTCAACAAGTTGAAGTTATTAAAGGTCCTTCAAGCATTTTATATGGTCAATCAGGTCCTGGTGGCTTGGTGAATATGGTAACAAAAAAACCAACGGCGAAAACGTTACTAAACGCCTCAGCTGATGTTGACCAGCATGGTTCAACTCGCTTTATGGTTGATGCTGGCGGCGCACTAACAGAAGCTGAAGATTTACGTGCACGCGGCATATTAGTAAAGCAAGACGTTGACTACTGGCGTGAATATCAAAATGGTGAAAACCGTGAGCGAGACCGCTTTTTAGGTGCTGTAGTCGTCGATTATGATATTAGCGATAATGCACTTGTACGTGTTCATTACGACCGTACAGATGACAAAGCAGGCCTAGATACGGGTGCATGGATTGATGATAACGCCAATGTTATTGGTGACGATAAAACTATTCGTGATATGTCTTGGGCATTTACTGATATCACTGTAGAAAACGTAGGTATCGATTTTAACGTATTCTTATCTGACAATTGGAAAGTAAACCTAGGTTATAATGAGCAGACTTTTGAGCGCCAACGCTTTGAGTCATCTCCTAGTCGAAACTCTTACGACACTCAAACAAACACATACACTTCGAACCCATACGATCGTTTTGATGATTGGCAATTCACCACTGCATTTATTGATTTTATTGGTGAATTTGAAACGGCTGGCATACAACATCAATTTCTAATTGGTGCTAACTCGCTTGACTACTATTATGGTCAACTACGCACATCTGCTGATTCATTTAGTTTTACAGCAGGCCAAAATGAACCTGCCCGCCCAGATGTCAGCTATAAAACTGATCTCACTAAAAGCGAAACTGAATATGACTACTACGGTGTATACGCCCAAGATTTAATTACTTTTTCACCACAATGGCAAGTGTCTGTTGGCGGTCGCTTTGATAAGCAAACACGTGAAGGACAAAATAACGAGTCGTTTTTGCCTAAGTTCGGCGTACTTTATCACCCGAATGCATCTGCCACTATTTATGCCAGTTATACAGAAGGTTTTGAGCCTCAAAACGAAACCATTACTGACGAAGAAGATATCAACTTTGGTATGAGAATAGATGCTGTCACCTCTGAACAAAGAGAGCTTGGTATTAAATGGCAGCTATTTGATGAGCGTTTAATGCTTAGCGGTGCTATTTTCGATATAAGTAAAAATGGAACCTTAGTTACAGAACAACTTGAAACACCTATCGGTTCAATTACCTCTGAAACAAACCAAGTTGGTGAACAGCGTCATAAAGGTTTTGAAATGGCAGCACAAGGTGCAGCAACTGACCGCTTATTTGTTATGGCATCAACTATGTATTTAGATGCTAACTATGAAAGAGCGAACGAAAACCTTCAAGGTAAACGCCCTGTAGATGCCCCTAAATGGTCAGCATCTCTGTGGACTCGTTATGAGTTAAATGATGCAATTGCTTTTAATGCGGGTGCCTTTTATGAAGGTGAACGTTTTGCTGATAGCGACAACTCTATTACCAAAGATGCCTATACACGTGTAGATGTGGGTGCAACTTATAAATTTATTATGAGTAATACCGATATAAATCTTCGCCTTAACGTTGAAAACCTATTTGATACTGATTACTTAGGTGGCGGCGGCAATGGTAATGTAACTATTGGCGAAGGTACTAACTTACGCCTAGCGGCACAATTTAATTTTTAAGATTAAAATACGTTAAAAAAGCCCGCACTTTGTAAAAAAGTGCGGGCTTTTTGTATTTTGTCTCATTGTATTTTTTAGCCAAGGTATTTAATGGTTTAATAGCTATTAAGTTTCTTACAAGCCAAGGTTAACAATGAAGAAAATAATTACAACAATACTGCTCGCCAGCAGTTTTTTAGCCAATGCCGCTGAGCCCGAATTTAGCACTGAGCAATTAAAACAAGTGACGCAGCTTCGAACAACCGCTCTTAATAGCAGTTTGAGCTATGAACTGCTTGAGTCTTTGACTACTGAAGTTGGCCCGCGCTTACCCGGTACATACAACGATAAAAAAGCAGTCGCATGGGCCAAAGCAAAATTTAACGAACTTGGTTTTGATAAAGTATGGCTTGAAGAAGCAACCTTTCCTGAATGGCGCCGATATAGCGAAAGCGGAAAAATACTCACTCCAAGCGAGCAACCGCTTCATCTAACAGCACTTGGTAACAGTATTAGCACACCAAAAGAGGGAATTACTGCACCCATTGTTTTGTTTGAAACACTTGACGAACTAATCGCCGCACCGGCTAATAGCTTAAAAGGTAAAATTGCCTACATTAATTACCGAATGAATCGCGATATAGACGGTAATGGTTACGGCCCTGCGGTAAAAGCACGCGCAACGGGCGCTATAGAGGCATCTAAAAAAGGCGCTGTTGCTTACATGATGCGCTCAGTAAGCACAGGCCATCATCGTTTTGCACATACTGGCGGTAGTTACTATAAAGAAGGCGTTAAAAAAATACCTAACGTGACGATTGCCAACCCTGATGCGGATCAAATTGCCCGCTTAGTAGCCTTAGGCAAAGACGTATCAGTAAACATTAACGTTCAAACCGAAAACTTAGGCGAAGGCACAGGCTATAACGTAATAGGCCAATTTAACGGCACCGAAAACCCAGAACAGTATGTATTAATTGGCGGACATTTAGACTCATGGGATTTAGGCACCGGCGCACTAGATGATGGTGCAGGCGTTGCCCTTACTATGGCGGCAGCTAAACATATAAGCGATGTAAAACGCACTAAGCGCAGTATTCGCGTTGTGCTTTTTGCAGCAGAAGAGCTTGGCCTTTGGGGCGCAAAAGCTTATTTTGCACAACATAAAAACGATCTACATAATATAGTTGCAGCTGCTGAGTCTGATTTTGGCGCTGACGTAGTATACGGGTTTGAATCGAATGTAGATGCGGCATCACTCCCTGTTGTACGTGCTATAGCAAAAGAGCTTGCGCCACTAAATGTTGAATACATTGGTAAAAACCAAGCCAATGGTGGACCCGACTTAATCCCATTTAAAAATGCAGTCTCGGCACCTATATTTGAGTTAGCTCAAGATGGCACTGATTACTTTGATTACCACCACACAGCAGATGACACGCTTGATAAAGTAACACCTGCTAAATTACGCCAAAATACTGCTACTTATGCTGTATTTGCGTTAATGGCAGCAGATGCAAAAACAACAATAAAACCCAAAACGCAAGATAAGTAATCCCTGACATACTTACTTACAGTTTGTTGCTTTGATTAATACACTCCTTGCTTTACCTTAAAGAACATTAATAAGGTAAAATAAGGAGTGTGTTTGTATGCTGCTTTTCAATACGAGTCAATCGTTTCCCCACTTTGCACAAACACAGTGCTGCCCTAGCTGTAATAGCGATGCATATCACTTGGTAAATCAAAGCCGTTTTTTACGCTTTACTATTATTCCTGTACTACCTTTAAAACTAAGCTATAAACGCGAATGTTATCAATGCGGCCATAGTGAGCCAATACAGCTAAAACAACTGCCTTTAATAGAAAAACTCAGCATACCAAAATACTTTATTGGTATTTTTTTATCGCTTTGGATAGCTTGTTTTTTTTATCAGCAGTATTTAGATACACAAACGCAAAAACTAGGGTATTTAAATAACCCAAAAGCCTACGACACTTACTTGGTTCACGCCGACAAATTCACTCATGAACCATGGACTCTAACCAATTTAAAAGTTGCTCAAGTTTTAAGTTTTGACGAGCAATTTATTACTTTTCAGGTAAGTAACTACAGCTATAAACGTAATAATGGCATTACTACAGCAATGCGTACCAGCCTATTAGTACAAAGAGATTACTTTTCAACTGACAAAATTACCTTGCCTCGTAGCGAAGTAAAGAGGCTCTATAACGAAGATGTGATTTACGACGTAATGCGCCCATTTGCAAATAGTTTATATGGTGGATTTGTAATGTTTCCGCCTAAACCAAAACCCCTATATAAAGGTTTAAAGCTCGACAAAAATAACCAACAAGGCATTACGTATTTTAAAAACGGGCAGTATAAAGAGGCACTTGAAAGCTTTACGTTAGCCGCAAATACAGGCTCGCAATGGGGGCAGTTAAACCTTGCACAAATGTACCGAGATGGACAAGGCGTAACTAAAAATGTGCAAACAGCAAAACACTGGTACGAGCAAGCAATAGCACAAGGTAATAGCAAAGCTAAGTATGAGCTAGAACAGCTTTGTGAAATGGTAAAATGCTAAAAATACAGCCAGCCAATAGCTGGCTGTAAAAACTTTAAAATTTCATATGTTTTTCTAAAAAACTAACCAATTTATTATAATACTTCAATTGATGTTCAGGCTTGTAAAAACCATGCCCTTCATCTTCTAACAACTCCAACTCATAAGGGTGATTTGCTTTTTTTAAGGCTGCGATTAATGATTCTGCTTGCTCAATAGGAGCTCGCTTGTCTTCACCACCGTGCACTATAAGTACTGCGGCTTTAAGCTTATCTATATTATAACTAGGCGAATAGCTTTTAAGTTGTACTTCGTTACTACCGATCACATTTTTTAAGTAACGTTGACCGCTATTGCGCTCAGAAATATCACCCTCTTCAAACATTAGTGGTAAATCATAAATTCCAACAACGCCTACCGCACATTTAAACATATCAGGCTCTAAAATAGCGCTTTGTAAAGCGGAGTAACCTCCAAAACTTGCTCCCACAATACAAATATTATTTTTGTCCGCGATCCCTTTTGCGATTAAATGTTTAACGCCATCTATAATATCGAACTGTATTTCAGCTCCCCACTTTTTGTGTCCAGCATGCTCAAAGTTACGTCCGAACCCACCCGACCCCCTAAAGTTAACTTTAAGTACAGCAATACCGCGACTTGCAAGTAATTGCGAGTCAGGATCAAACCCCCACCAATCTCTAGGTCCATGAGGCCCTCCATGAGGCATTACAACCAAAGGTAAGTTTTTCTCGTCTGTATCATTAGGTATGGTTAAATATCCGTATATTGTTAAGCCATCTCGAGTTTTATAATGGATAGGTTTCGTAATTGCCATTTCTTCAGGCTTCAACCAACCTCTTGAGGCAAACAAGTATTTAAGCTCATTTTTATATGCATCATATAAGTAATAACGTCCAGGATTAGTATCGCTGGAGGCATATATAATATTTGCATTGCCGTCTGCTGTGCTACTAATTAGCTGAACTTGATCACCTTTCAACGCCTCAATTAAAGCCTTTAAACGCTCACTTTTTTTAGAACCTGTATCAATAAATGAATAATTCGGGTATTGCAGTTCTGTCTCTATAGCAAAAAGCTCTTTTGATGCTTCATCAACCCAAACCCGCTTTGGAGAAACAAACTCATCTTGAAATATTAACTTAACTTCTTTTTTCGCTATATTTAATTTATACAACCCTTCGGCTTCGCCTGATTTAGAAGCGGTCATATAAATATTATTACCGTGCTTATCAAATGCTTTTAAACTAATATCCGAATAATTCTCGTTGCCTAAAGAAAGTTCTTCCCAATCATCACCGGACTTATTTTTAATGTGTATTTCGGCGTTAATATAATTATCAGTAGATACAGCAACGCGAACATTACCCTCATGATCAGTTAGAAACTGCGCCATACGCGAAGGTGATAAAGTTACCCTTTTTCTTTTTCCCGTATAAACATCTACTTCATAAACCACTGTATGCGGCTCATTGCTAGAAGTCCAAGGAATGGTCATCACCAGCATTTTTCGTTTATTTTTAATTAAGGGATCGAGTATGAAAGAAGTCCCGTAAAGAGGTGTTTGTTTTTTTATTCTGCTTCCTATCTGTTGCTCACCTAAGTAGCCAATCAAGTATTTACTTTTTTTGCCATCGACGTTTACACCATAAATTTCACCATAATATTCAGGGTGATCTTTCCAGCCTCTCAAGTACTCTTTGGCAATAGCGACTCTTTCATTATTAACCCAGTGGTAATCGCCTACCTGGGCATCTCCTCTGAATGATACAGCATGAAGTGTCTTAAATGTTTGAGCATCAAGTATCACTAAAACATTTTTACCTTTTACTTTATTAACTACAGCCAAATACTCACCACTTGGTGAAATAGTAACTTGGCTGTACTCGGTGTCTTTACTAAAACTCTCTATAGGTATTCGGGCACTACTTGCCTGAGTATAAGAGCTAAAAAGACTAAGCAATAAAAGTGAAAATATAACCAAGGGTTTGCTCATTTAAATTTCTTTTATTTATTATCAATGACTTTTAGCTTACATAGCTTTAACGTTAATAAAAATCATCTTTTTTATATTTTATGTAAACAAGCGTAAACTTAAGCCCTATAATCTAATGCCTACTTTTAGTAATCTTACTCCATATAAGGTGGAGTACAACAACACATAAACCAGCCATCACACCTAGCAAGCCATCAAAAATAAGGGGAGCTAGAACCTCTCCTATACCATTAAATAATGATTTACCAATGCTAGTGACCTCAAGCTGCCAATGATGAAGCAACTCAATACCGTGAGATAAAATCCCTCCGCCCACTAAAAACATAGCAACCGTGCCAGCAAAGGCTAAAAATTGCATTAGGCGAGGCGCTGCAGCAAGTAACCCTTTCCCTAATAACTCTTTAAATTTATTAGCCGATACCTTTGACTGATTTAATAAATAAAGGCCGGCATCATCGAGCTTTACAATACCTGCAACTAACCCATATACGCCTATGGTCATAACAATTGCGATTACACTAAGCACAAGCGCCTGGTTTACTAAAGTTGCTCCAGCGACAGTGCCTAAAGTAATAACTATAATTTCGGCTGAGAGAATAAAGTCGGTGCGTATTGCTCCCTTTACTTTTTGTTTTTCGTACTCAACTAAATCGAGCTTTTCATCTTCATCTGTTACCTCTTCATGATGAGGTAAAAACTTAGCAAATACTTTTTCAGCCCCTTCAAAACATAAAAACAATCCACCAATCATTAAAAGTGGTGTTATTAGCCAAGGCAGCCACACGCTAATTAATAGTGCCGCGGGTACTAAAATAGCTTTATTTAAAAATGAGCCTTTAGCTACTGCCCACACAACGGGCAACTCTCGCTCGGCGGCTACGCCCGTTACTTGCTGCGCATTAAGTGCGAGGTCATCACCTAAAACACCCGCTGTTTTTTTTGTGGCAACTTTGCTCATTGTGGCAATGTCGTCAAGTAGCGTAGTTATATCGTCGAGTAAAGTTAAAAGGTTAGTACCTGCCATGTTGCTTCCTAGCTAAAAAATAATGCTATCAACATAGCTTAATCCGGTATTTTCACCAACGGTTAATTTTGCTTTGTTATGCTGATTAAAAGTAGCAACATTTGCTCACACCAAACTTAGTTAGGGGATATTAATGAAAGCTCTCGGGGTTATTTTTATAGGTATGTTTTTTTTATCTGCCTGTGACAACGAGTCTACGAGTACCCGCTATTTATGTAATAACCACGCTGTAGAGCTAACAACTAAAAATGAGGCTGCAACTCTTACCTTAAATGAGCAGTCCTATTCGTTAACAAAAGAGCCCAGCGCTTCTGGAGTAAAGTATATTAGTGAACGCGTGTTGTTTTGGTCAAAGGCGAATGAAGCCATGTTATTTGTATCAGGCAATAAATACCGCTGCAAACTAACAAACGCTAACTTGTAATAGCGTGATACTGCCTATAAAAGTCTTATTGTACTAGGGCGTGTTGATCTTTGCGGATTGAAATTTGTTCAATCTAGGGGCGATTAAATCGCGGCG
>NZ_PNCW01000091.1:0-952 GCF_005886985.1 Pseudoalteromonas sp. S3178
TGCTCCTGCATTGCTCTGCCTTCTGCATCCCTGCGGTCGTAAATGAGAATTTTTTAACTCAGGTAGCGACACGTTTAGCCCCGCAAAATGATTAAGTATTATTGCGGATTGGTATAAGTATAGTTTGTAGGCTGGATGCTGAAACCTTTTCAGCTTGCTGTAATATAATGATGGAACATTTAGGTATTGCAAGAATGGTTTCTAATCCCACTAGGTTAAAACCGCGTGTTACTATTTAGTTTCATTCTTAGAAAAATATTACCTATGAACGCCAATAGCCTAACCTCACTAACACTACTCCCTTTTATATAAGCTCATCATTTTAGTAATACATAGAGTTAAAGGTACTTTTAATCGGGGACAAAATTCTGAGGTACTTAGTTAATCATTAATCTATATTGAGCAAAGGTATTAAGTTATGGATTGTGGTAGTACATAATGGTCAATGCTGATAACAGTCGTTATTTTGTCAGTTTTTTTAAAATGAGTTTGCAAGGTTAGCTGGGGATTTTGAGTTTAAATGGAAAGTTAGAGTTTGTAATGAGGGGATTATGGTGAAACAGATGTCTGCTTCACCACGATGAACTAAGGTTCACATAATTAAAATTATGCTACTTCTACGTTCTCAGCTTCAGGGCCTTTTTGACCTTGTTTGATGCTGAATGTCACTGCTTGACCTTCGCTAAGAGTGCGAAAACCAGAACCAGTGATTGCGCTGAAATGTACAAACACGTCAGGACCATTTTCTTGTTCAATGAAACCAAAGCCTTTAGCTTCGTTGAAAAACTTTACTTTACCAGTAACCGACATACTAAATTTTCCTGTAAGTCAATAATTAAAATTCAGCCATATTATTATGGCTATATCCTCCCTGAGTCAGTGCCCAAAATTCTGGAGGTATAGTACAGGAACAAGTTTTAACCTAACCGGTAACCTTAAACGCAGCACAATA
>NZ_PNCW01000092.1:0-1800 GCF_005886985.1 Pseudoalteromonas sp. S3178
CGCCCCTAGATTGAACAAATTTCAATCCGCAAAGATCAACACGCCCTAGTAATTACACAATGAAAGGCGTACAGAGGTACGCCTTTTTTGTTTATACTTTAAGGTGTTAATTACACTCACACGGATATTATGACTTCTTCAACTCCTTTTATGCAGCCTTTTGATTTAGAAAGTTGGTCTCGCACGCAGCACTTTGAGCTTTTTAAAAACTTTGCTCAGCCTTACTTTAATGTTTGTGTGCGTATAGATGCACAACAGCTTTATCAGTATTGTAAAACGCAGAGCTTATCTTTTTTTCAGGCTTATATATTTTGTACTTTAAAAGCATGCCATGCTTATGAGCCGGTAATGCTACGTATTTTAGAGCAAAAGCCTTGGTTACTTAATCAAGTACGAGCAAGTGTGGTTGAGCTTGATAAAAATGATGCATTTATTTTTAGTTATTTTAATAGTAAGAGCACATTTGGTGAGTTTGCAGTTCATGCCAGTGAAGTAAGTAAAAAAGCTAAATCCCAGCCGCTTTTTTCAGATGCGTTTGAGCAAACAGAAGGCCAAGCCGATTTAATTCACATATCGGTTTTACCATGGTTAAACTTTAGCGCGTTTTCGCATGCGTTTAGTAATGGAGAGAGTTTAGGGATCCCTAAATTTGTGTTTGGTCAATTTGATAAAAATACCGGAACAATGCCTCTATCTGTTGATGTACACCACTCATTGATGGATGGATTGCATGTCGCTAAATTTATCAACGTACTGCAAAGTGCCTTTGATGACTTTTGTAATAGCTGATTGGCAGGTAAGCTAAAGCTTATTATTGAACAATTTTATAATAACGTGTTGGCTCTATATTAAATGTGGAGCCATATGCAGTTGAAAAACAACATCCCCGGACATATTTATATAACATAAATTAATTTAGGACGTCCTTATGATAAATGGACTGTTATTACTCATTTTAGTTGTGTTTGTTATTGTGTTTTGGCGATGGCCTTCAATACAAAACCGCTTATGGCAAAAAAAGTATAAAACTCTCTCCTTAAATTCTCAGCAAAAAGATATCTTACTCCGCTGCATGCCTATTTATAAAAAGATGACTGACGCAGATAGAGAAAAGCTAGAGCGCCATATTGTCTGGTTTTTAAACGAGAAACGCTTTTTAGGGCGCGATGGTTTAAAGCTAACACCTGCCATGAAATTAATTGTAGCTGCCGACGCGTGCGTACTTGTGCTAAATAAGCCATGGCCGCTTTATAAAAACGTAAAGGAGATATTACTATACCCAAGTGCTTACTATGCGCCGCAATCGACCCGTGATAGTGCAGGGCTTGTTAGTTATCATAACGCTGTACGTTTGGGTGAGTCGTGGCCTGGCGGCACCTTAGTGCTTAGTTGGCACGATGTGCTGGAGGGAAACAGATTACCTAGCGATGGCCATAACTTGGTATTTCATGAATTTGCTCATCAGCTTGATCAAGAAACAGGTAAAACATCGGGTACGCCACTTTTAAAAAACGCTGCGCAATACACAGAATGGGGACGTGTATTTAGCCGTGCATTTACTCAGTTAAAAACTCATGTGGCGTATAGTATGAGCCATGTTATACATAGTTATGGTGCAACTAATGAGGCTGAATTTTTTGCTGTGATCACAGAAACATTCTTAGAAAAACCAGCTGAACTTAGACATCACGATCCTGAAATTTATCGTCTGCTGGTGGATTACTATCAATTTGATCCTATTGTTTGGCATTAAACCTACATAAACTGCGTTTTATCATATAACGCTGGCAAGTTAGGCTT
>NZ_PNCW01000093.1:0-35730 GCF_005886985.1 Pseudoalteromonas sp. S3178
AAAATGAAATGCGACCGCACTTAAGTTTGGATATGAAAACACCAAATCAAGTGCATAAAAAAGACCTGGCGCTTTCGCACCAAGTCTTTCATTAAAACCGTCAACCTATTTCAGGACGGGACAAACAGCATTTACTTTTTAGTTTTTGCGTTAGCAAATGCATCTGCAAACGCATTACCCATCATCGCATTACCATTATCGCGCTTTGGCTTAGTTGCACGAGGTTGCTGTGAGTTGTTGTTACGCTGTTTTTGAGGAGCAGCCTCTGGTTTATTACTTGTGTCTATCTCATCATCTAAGCGCATAGTAAAGCTAATACGTTTACGCGCTGCATCTACTTCAACCACTTTTACTTTTACAATGTCGCCAGCTTTTACTACTTCGCGTGGGTCTGATATAAACTTATTAGTGATTGCTGAAATATGCACTAAGCCATCTTGATGAACGCCTACATCGACAAACGCACCAAAGTTAGCAACGTTAGATACAACGCCTTCTAAAATCATACCAGGTTTAAGGTCGCTAATTTTTTCAACGCCCGCTTTAAATTCAGCAGTTTTAAACTCAGGACGCGGATCGCGACCAGGTTTATCAAGCTCACTAATAATATCGGTAACGGTTGGTAAGCCAAATTTCTCGTCAATATAATCGTTAGCAGCAAGTTTAGTTAAAAAGTCACTGTTACCAATTAAGCTGCTTACATCAAGGCTATTACGCTCACAAATACGCTTAACAATCGGGTAAGCTTCAGGGTGAACAGATGAATTATCTAGTGGATCACTACCATTGTTGATACGTAAAAAACCGGCTGCTTGTTCAAAGGCTTTTGGCCCTAAACGTTCAACCTTTTTAAGCTCACTGCGCTTAGTAAATACGCCGTTAGTATCGCGGTAATTAACAATGTTTTGCGCTAGTGTTTTGTTTAAGCCAGACACACGAGTAAGTAATGGCACTGAGGCCATATTTAAATCTACACCTACTGAGTTTACACAGTCCTCAACTACAGCTGTTAGCGTTTGCCCCAATTGACTTTGTGACACATCGTGTTGATATTGGCCTACCCCAATTGATTTTGGCTCAATTTTAACAAGTTCAGCAAGAGGGTCTTGTAAGCGACGAGCAATAGATACAGCACCACGTATAGAAACATCTAAATCTGGAAACTCGTTAGCAGCAAATTCAGAGGCTGAGTAAACCGATGCACCCGCTTCGCTCACCATAATTTTATTAATTTTAAGCTCGGTATTGGCTTTAATTAGTTCGGCAACTAATTTATCTGATTCGCGAGAAGCCGTGCCATTGCCAATAGCAATAAGCTCTACTTTATGTTGGCGACAAAGCTGCTCTAATGTGCGAAGTGATTTATCCCAATGATTTTGTGGCGCATGAGGGAAAATAGTTTGTGTGGCAAGCAATTTACCTGTGCTATCTACAACGGCAATTTTACAGCCAGTTCGTAAGCCAGGATCGAGCCCTAAAGTAGTTCGCGGGCCTGCTGGAGCCGCCATCAATAAGTCTTTTAAGTTTTTAGCAAATACATCAATAGCGCCAGTTTCTGCTTTTTCGCGCATTGCTGCTAAAAACTCATTCTCAAGATGTAAGCCGAGTTTAATTTTCCATGCCCATTGCACAACATTTAAAAGCCACTTGCTTGCAGCTTTATATTTAATGTCTAAGCGGTAATGCTCGGCAATCATTTGTGCGCATAGTTGCGCTGAATTTTCTGAGTTTGGCTCTGGATTTACATTTAACTGTAAAATGCCTTCGTTACGAGCGCGTAACATCGCAAGTGCACGGTGCGATGGAACTTTTTTAAGGGCTTCTTGATGCTCAAAGTAATCTCGGTACTTAGCGCCAGCTTGTTCTTGCCCTTTAATAAGAGCGCTTTCTATAGCGCCGTTTTGGCTTATATAGCTTCTAAACTTAGCAAGTAATTTTGCGTCTTCAGCAAAGCGCTCCATTAAAATAAATTTAGCGCCATCAAGTGCCGCTTTAGTATCTGCAATGCCTTTCTCGGCATTTACAAATTGTTCAGCCTGTTGCTCTGGGTTTAAATTTGCATCGTTAAATAGTGCATCAGCAAGAGGCTCTAAGCCTGCTTCAATTGCTATTTGGCCTTTAGTGCGGCGCTTAGCTTTATAAGGTAAGTATAAATCTTCAAGCTCTGTTTTACTTTGTGCGCTGGCAATATCGGCACTTAGCTCGGCGGTGAGTTTGTTTTGAGATTCTATCGTCGATAAAATAAAACCACGGCGCTCTTCAAGTTCTCGTAAGTACGACAAGCGTTGCTCTAAAAGACGCAGTTGAGTGTCATCTAATCCACCAGTGATTTCTTTACGGTAACGTGCAATAAAAGGAACCGTTGCGCCTTCATCAAGTAACTTTGTTGCTGCAACAACCTGTTGCTGCTGTGCATTTAGCTCTGTAGCTAAACGTGCAGAGATATCGCTCATGCAAAAACCTTTTTATACAATAAAATAAGACCAGAAGCGTGTTACTGGCGTCGTTAATTGCTTGAATAATATCACAGGAGGTAGTAATAAAAAGCTCTTAAAGCAAGCTATTTTACTTGCTTTAAGATGGTTGGGTTGGGAGTAAATTACTGCGGTTAAAAGAGCGCCCTAGTGAGGGTGCTCAATGTTTTCTAATACTTCACTGAAAGAGTGAGCAATTGGCGTAATATGTACGGGTATATGTAATGTTTTAGCTATTTGGCGAGCTGAAATTAAACCACAAATTTCGTTGCTTGCTGTTGTTACTAATAAAAACATTGTACCTTGATGTTCCATTGTTTGAAGTGCATCACCAATACATGCATAGCTTAGGCTCTGCATGCTCACACCTGTAAGTTGGGTAATAGGTGTCATAATGTCGCGTAAACTAACTTCACTTCTTGGCGTGTTTAAACGCTGAGCAATAATAGTTATTTTAGAGCTTTGTAAATCAGCACTAGAAACCAGCCCAATTAATTTTTGATTTTCATCTGTTACTAAAACAAAGTCTGATTGTTGTGCGCTTACTTGTTTAAGTGCTTCAGTTATTGTTGTTCCGTACTGAGCACGAATTGGCGTTTTATGGGTAAAGTTATTTACCATTTTTAACGCAGGTGATGATAAGTCAATTAATGGTTGGTCGTCTGCAAATGTGCTTGCAATAACACCGTGAGATACATTTAGGGTACGTAATTCTTTAAAGTTAGACATAATAGTCACCTTAGTAGTTATAAAATTTAATTAAGTTGTAAAATAATGAATTAAATTAAATAGCTAGGTGGTCCGCGTTGGTACGCAGTGCTAAAAGGTCTGTTTAAATTAGTGCTCTTATAAAAAGAGTTTACGACATTAGGAAGTGGTTGAAGCGCCCTAAAGGTAAATGCATTAACGTGGGAGTCTACGTCAAGATCGAGGTTAGCTTGGTCAGGAATGTCACAAGCAATAAAGTGGTTAGCTAGCTTAGCGCTATCAATGTTTACTTGTGTAGTATTGGCATGCAGAGACAAACTTACACTCATAAAAAGTGTAAATAATACGGCATTACTTAATATGCGCTGTACTACGTTTGACATGGCCACTACCTTAAAAAATTCAGATTAACCAAATAACCTGATTAACTCTCTTATAACCTACTCAAATAGAATACACAATAAAAAGTTAATATGATCTGAATCAAAGTTTTTATTGATAACTACTGTTATTGGGCTTTATTTTTGATATTCAATACTATTTACGTACCACTCCCTTTTACCTTGAGGTGTAACTACTTCAAAATCGTCATCTACTTGCTTTTTAATAAGTGCGCGAGCCATCGGTGAATCGATTGATATGTAATCTTTGCGATCGTAAATTTCATCAGGGCCTACAATTCTGAACTTTTTAATTTCACCTTGTTCGTTTTCTATTTCTACCCAAGCACCAAAAAATACTTTTCCATCTTGAACGGGAGAGTAGTCGATGATTTTTAAATCAGGAATACGTTTTCGCAAGTACCGTACCCGGCGGTCAATTTGGCGAAGTAAACGCTTATTATATTGATAGTCTGCATTTTCAGAGCGATCACCTAAGCTTGCTGCCCAACTTACAATTTTGGTTACTTCAGGGCGCTTTACGTTCCATAAATGGTCGTGCTCTTGCTGCAGCTGCAAATACCCTTCACGGGTCACTAAGTTTGTTTTCATGATGAATTCTTTATTAACTCTAATGGTGTGCACGTTATTAAAATTGCCAAAATTTGTCGAGCGTAAACTTTAATAATATAGCTTTGAAATGTTCAGTAACAATCTAAGCAAGTAATTAGTTTTTGATTATTAAGTTTTTCATTTATATTAACTATTAACTGGATATAAAAATAAGAAACACAATGGGACATGAAACTACAAAAGTATTGGTTGTCGATGATGACATGCGCTTGCGCAGCCTGCTAGAGCGTTATTTAGTAGAGCAAGGCTTTATTGTTAGGACGGCTGCAAATTCAGAGCAAATGGATAGGCTCATTGAACGTGAAAACTTTCACTTAATGGTTCTCGATTTAATGCTCCCAGGCGAAGACGGCTTATCTATTTGCCGCCGCTTACGTCAAAAAGAAAACGAAATTCCTATTGTTATGCTTACTGCAAAGGGTGATGAGGTAGACCGCATTATTGGTCTTGAGCTTGGTGCCGATGACTACATTCCAAAACCATTTAACCCACGCGAATTATTAGCGCGTATCAAAGCTATTTTACGCCGTCGAGCAAAAGAGGTTCCCGGTGCGCCTGCTGCTGAAGAAAACTTAATAGCTTTCGGTAAATTTACACTTAATTTAGCAACACGCGAAATGAGCGAAGGCGATAAAACTATATCATTAACCAGCGGCGAGTTTGCAGTGTTAAAAGCTTTGGTCTCGCACCCAAGAGAGCCACTTAGCCGCGACAAACTAATGAACCTTGCTCGCGGGCGAGATTACAGTGCGCTTGAGCGCAGCATTGATGTACAAGTATCACGACTTCGCCGCATGATTGAAGTAGATGCGGCTAATCCGCGCTATATTCAAACCGTTTGGGGTTTAGGTTACGTGTTTGTTCCTGACGGTGAAAAGTAATTTATATGGGATTTTTTCCGCGTAGTGCATTTGGACAAACCGTTTTTTTAGTGGCCGCTTTGCTGCTAATAAACCAAATTGTGTCGTATGTTACGGTAAGCTTTTATGTTGTAAAACCCACCATAGAGCAAGTTAATTTAATGCTCGCAAAGCAAATTAAAACTGTATTTATTGACTGGGAAGATGGGGTCGAAATTAACGACGAAGTGTCGGCTAAGTTTTTTGAAATTACCGGAATTGAGGTAATGACTCAACGCGAAGCAATGCGTCAAGGGCTTGGTCAAACTCGCGAATACTCTATGCTTTCCCGTAGTATGTCTGAGCAATTAAATGGCTCTGCACGAGTGCGTATTAGCCAAACCGACCCATTAATATATTGGGTAGAAGCTCCACAAGCACCAGGTTATTGGGTAAAAGTGCCGCTATCAGGCTATCAAGAAAACAACCTCGAGTTTTTGACTTTTTACTTATCAAGTATTGGCTTTTTAAGTGTTTTAGGTGGCTGGTTATTTGCTAGGCACTTAAACCGTCCGTTAAAAGCATTGCAACAAGCGGCGGTAAAGGTAGGCAAAGGCGACTTTAGCTCTAAGCTTGATGAAGAAGGCTCAACCGAAGTAATTGAAGTTACTCGTGCATTTAATCAAATGTCGCGCGGTATCGCCGCTCTTGAAAACGACCGCCGCTTATTAATGGCCGGCGTATCTCACGATTTACGCACGCCACTTACCCGTATTCGCCTTGCAACTGAGATGATGGTTGATGAAGATGATTACCTTCGTGAAGGTATTATTTACGACATAGAAGACATGAACGGTATTATCGATCAGTTTATTGAGTACTTACGCCACCACAAACGTGAAGAACTCGCCTGCGAGGATATAAATGCCTTAGTTGCTGAGGTTGTCCATTCAGAGCTACAACACCAGCGCACAATCATATTTAAGAGTAACCCAAGCATAGGCAAAATTCCATTGAGCTCTGTGGCTATTAAGCGCGTAATTACAAATATGATAGGTAATGCATTGCGTTACTCTGAGGATGATATTGAAGTACTGAGTTACTTTAATTCAAATAAAAAATATGTAGTTATCGCGGTTAACGATAAGGGACCTGGTATTCCTGAAAGTGAGCTTGAATCTGTATTTGAACCTTTTAAACAAGGGGATGCAGCGCGCGGCAGCGAAGGCAGTGGGTTAGGCCTTGCCATTATTAAACGCATTATTGATATGCATGACGGCAAAGTGAAATTAGAAAACCGCCCAGAAGGTGGCTTAAGTGCACAAATTTATTTACCGATTAAGGCGCTTAACTCTGCACAGTAAACTGTGCAGAGTTACTTACTCAATGACTTAAAGTGCTTTAAAGCGAATGGCTGTGCCACCGCTGGTAGCTAGTTTAAGCGTTAGTTTATCGTTTGTGGTGACTACGCGCTTTTCGATATTTAAATCATGTGGATTATTTTTCCACTCTGCGTTTTTACCGTCTTGATAAATTTGCGCTTCAAACTTTTTACCTTGCTCTAAAAAGTCGAGCTTTACTTCAATAGTACGGGCTTTTTCGTCAGTTACGGCGCCTAAGTACCAATCATTACCTGTGTATTTGTCGCGTTTTCGCTCTTTACGAGCAAATACAATAAAGTCGCCCACTTCGCCATCAAGGGCAATACTTTGCTGCCAATCTGTAGGTACGTCTTGTATAAATTGAAATGCGTCAGGCTTAGCTAAATAATTTTTAGGTAAGTCGGCGGCCATTTGAATTGGGCTATATAACACAACATAAAGCGCAAGCTGTTTTGCAAGCGTAGTTTGTGGGCGGTTTGTATCATCCCCTAAACCATTAAAGCTCATATCAAAAATACCCGGTGTAAAGTCCATAGGGCCAGAAAGCATACGTGTAAAAGCAAGCATTGGTACATGCTCTGGTGGGTTAGGTGGTGAGCCCCATGCATTATACTCTTGCCCACGTGCACCTTCACGCGCGATCCAGTTTGGGTAGGTACGGCGCAGGCCAGTATCTTTAATGGGCTCGTGGGTATTAATACTAATTTTATGTTTAGCGGCTAGTTTTACATTGTATAGGTATTCGTTAACCATAAATTGACCGTCATGCCACTCATGGCGTGCAATGCCGTTTTTGTCTATACGTTTTATATTACCGCCATCAGCCACATAACCCGTTTTAACTTGGCTTACGTTTGATTTTTCGTAAAGAGCAAAAGCATCTTCCATTTGGTCACGATAATTACTTACATTACCTGATGTTTCGTGATGACCAATGAGTTGTACGCCTTTTTGTTTGCCGTATTGAGTGAGGGCTTTTATGTCAAAGTCATCGTAAGGCTTTGTAAAATTAAATACATCACCGTTAAAATACCAATCGCCGTCCCAGCCTTCATTCCAACCTTCTACTAGCACACCGTCAAATCCGTACTCAGCCGCAAAGTCCATGTAGTACTTAGTGGTTTGTGTTGTAGCACCGTGTTTTTTACCGCTGCCCCAGGTTTGTGTATTTATGTGCATGCCCCACCAAATACCTACGTATTTTCCTAGTTTTACCCACGACACATCACCGAGTTTATTAGGCTCATTTAAATTTAATATAATGTCTGAATTAACTAAACCCACGGCGCTATCGGCAATTTGAATAGTGCGCCAAGGAGTATTAAACGCACCTTGTTTTTTAACCGCAATACCGTCTGACCACGGTGTTAAATCAGCCGTAAACGTACCTGGGCGGCGCTGATTTAGTACCATACCTGCGTAATCAACAAGGGCAGCTTCATGAATGCTTACGTGAGTGCCATCATTTGTTTTAAACGTAAATGGTGTGTGGGCTAACGCCGCTTCGTTAAGCGCGGTGGTGTTGTAAACGTACTCATAACGATTCCAACCACGAGCGGGGATCCACCAAGCTTTAGCATTTTGACTATCATTTATTGCAAACTCAGTTAGCTCTTTAGTTATATATGTTTGCTCAAAGCCTGCTTGTTTAGGTACTTCGTATCTAAAGCCTACACCACTATTAAATGCGCGAAAACGAATAGTATAAGTGCCTGAGTTAGGTTCTTTTTTTGTAAAGGTAACAGCTACTTCGTTATGTTTATCTGTGACTGTTTGGCGCTCTCCCCATGGCTGTTGCCACTGTGAGTCTACGCTTTGCTGCTTGATATCTTTAATTTTAAAGCCATCACTAAACGCAGCTTGAGTCTTAAATTCAAATCCAAGCAGCGATTTATTTATAACAGGATTATTTTTAAATTTTATTGAGTAGCTTGGTGTGGTGTTTTCATCAGAAATAGTGACCGTTATTTGTGTGTCTGGCGATTTTAGCTCTACCGTTTGTGCGTAGCTGTTGCTAGCAAAGGTTAAAAGCACAAGTGCTGGTATTCTCATTGTGTGTCCTTAGATGAGTCGGTGGTGACATTTAAGGATAATGACTGTTGGCAATTAATACGACTGATTACATACGTATTCAATGTTTTAAAAAATAGAAAGAATTTAACGACTTATTCGGTCTATAATGTAAATAAATTGATAATAGCGACGACTAATATGATTAAGAGCTTAGTTTATATATTTTTACTATGCGCTAGCACTCAGAGTTTTTCTGCCAATATAACTATAAAAAATGCCAGTGATGAGCCTTTAGCTAATGCAGTTGTATGGCTAAGTGCTAGTGGCGCAGCTGAGATTACCGCGCCTGAAGCTCCTTATGCAATGAGCCAACAGAATAGAGAGTTTATTCCGCGAATATTAGTTGTTCCGCAAAATGCAAAAGTAGAGTTTCCAAATGCTGATTCTATCATGCACCACGTTTATTCATTTTCTAAAGCAAAAACATTCGAATTAAAGTTATATAAAGAGCAGCCAAAAGCGCCGATTGTTTTTGAACAAATAGGGGTGGTTGAGCTTGGCTGTAATATTCACGATTGGATGTTAGGTTATATTGTGGTTGTAGATAGCACTGTTTTTGCAATTACAGATGAAAATGGTAAGGCTAATTTAAAAACCGGTGCGGGCGAATATACGCTAAGTGTTTGGCATTCAGGATTTAGTGATATAAGTAATGTTGAAACTAAAAACGTGATTGTAGGTACGCAACCACTTGAATATAAAGTTAAACAGGAAGTAGCCGCGCAAATTGATTTTGCAACGGATGAATTTGATGATTATTAATCGCACTTTAACGTTTGTATTTTTAGTTAGTATTTTATTTTTTAGTGCTGCGCTACATGCGCAGGTTAAAGGTTTGATACAAGTTAGAGCTGTACAAGGTGATGATAATACAAGCTTTCAAGATGGTGGAATTGGCCTCTATCGCCATGATACAAAAAGTGATGAGCTTATTTTATCGCAGGGTATTTTAGATTTTAATGTTGATTTAGCATCTAGTTGGTCGGCTCATGGGGTATTAAATTTAAATCAAGATCCTGATGTTGGCTTAGGCTTAACACAAACTTATATTAAGTATCAGCCTCTTACTGATAGTAAGTACAAATGGCATGTGCGCGGTGGTGGTTTTTATCCGCTCATGTCGCTCGAAAACCCCGATATTGGCTGGACTTCTCCTTATAACTACACAAACTCAGCCATTAATAGCTGGATAGGCGAAGAGTTACGTACCGTTGGTATCGAAGCAACTCTTAAACGCCCAGCTAAACGCTTTAATTCTAAGCATAGTTTTAGCTTTGTAGGCGCTACGTTTAAAGGCAATGATCCTACCGGTACTTTACTCGCTTGGCGTGGCTTTGCATTGCACGATAGACAAACCACATTTAATGAAGGGGTTAACATTGGCCCTATAGCCTCATTAAATGAGTTTGATTTACGCTGGCAATCGGGCCGTGTTTTGCCCTTTGAAGAAGTAGATGGGCGATTTGGCTATTATGCAGGTGTACATTGGGATTACTTAAAAAAATCGCAATTTCGTGTTTATTACTACGATAATAACGGCGATCCTAGCACTGTAAATTATAGCTCTGGGCAGTATGCATGGGACACTCGCTTTACGAGCGCTGCCTGGCTTTATAAATTTAATAGTAAAACCCGCTTTATAGCACAGGTGCTCAATGGCAAAACCGAAATGGGCGCTAATGCTCTAATTGATAATGCGTTTTACAGCCATTACTTAATGCTAAGCCATAAAGAAGGTAAGCATCGAGTTTCAGTACGCTATGATTACTTTAAAGTGACAGATAACGACACCACTGCGTTTGATCCTAATGCGAGCCATGGGGAGGGGGTAACCGCAACGTGGCGCTACCAGCTCAGTGATAGTTGGCAATTAGGTGTTGAAGGCTCTGCGCTTAAAAGTTTTATAAAAAATAGAGCCGCTAGCGGCTTTGCACAGCGCATATCGCAGCAGCAAATTATGCTAAATGCTCAATGGCGTTTTTAAAGTACAAAAAAGGGAGCTTTTAAAGCTCCCTTTTAGTTTCAAAAAAAGTGTAAATTATTTTTTATCAAAAGCGCGTTTCATGTAGTTAGGTGTAGCAAGTGCACCATGGTGAATACCGCTATTGTAGTATTCACTTTGCTCGGCTATTTGTGCTGCGCCGTCTTCTCTAAAGCCGTTAAATGTCTCTGATTTACGAGCAAGTGTTACTGACCATAAACCGCTTGGGTAAATTGGTTGTGGGAATGGCAGTGTTTGTAAATCATTAAATCCTACACTTAACATAGCTTCACGCATTTCAACTAACAATGGCATGTGCATAAGTGGCGATTCACTTTGCTGTACTAAAATACCGCCTGGACGAAGTGCATTTAGACAGCTTGTGTAAAACGCATGGTTAAATAACCCCTCACCAGGGCCTACTGGATCTGTACCATCAACAATAACAACATCGATAGATTCACCCGCAGCTTCGCGCATGTATTTAATGCCATCATCAAACATAACGGTTGCACGAGGGTCGTTGTTTGATTCGCAAAGCTCTGGGAAGTATCTTAACGACATTTGCGTGACTACTTCGTCTATATCTATTTGCGTTACGGTTTCTACACCTGGGTGTTTTAATACTTCGCGTAGTGTACCGCAGTCGCCGCCGCCAATAATGACCACGTTTTTAGGATTTGGGTGCGCTAAAAGTGCAGGGTGGCTGATCATCTCATGGTAAAAAAAGTTTTCGCGGGTAGTAACCATTGTACAGCCGTCGATGATCATTAAATTACCAAAGTCTGTGGTTTCGAACATTTCTACTTTTTGAAAAGGAGACTGTTTTTCGTCTAGCTTTTTGTTAATACGTAATGAAAATGCGCTGCCATCGCGGTCGCTAATTTCAGTAAACCACTTACTTTGATCTAAATTTGCCATAGTTGCTTTTACACTTTTTTGGTTGAGTATGAAAAAGGGGCAATTCTGCCAGTGCTTGTCGTTTTGCTCAATGAAATTTTAACCTATTTAACGAATAAAGTTAGCTAGGGGTGAGTGAAAGTTCAATTTTTGTTAGCCTAGCCAGTACTGACGTATTAAAATGCGCCTTTATAGCTAAATTGACTAAAGAAGAGTTGCCATGACCTGGGGTTTAGAAACAGCACGCGCTACTTATAACGTTGCTCATTGGAGTGATGGTTATTTTGATATAAACGCACAAGGCGAGTTGGTAGCCTACCCCGATGGTGACCAAACTAAAAGCGCGATTTCTTTAACGCAATTAACAGAGCAGTTTAAGCAACAAGGTTTGACGCTGCCGGTTTTAGTGCGCTTTACTGATATTTTAAAAAACCGTGTAGATACGCTGACAAATGCGTTTACTCAAGCACGTAGCAGCCGTGAATATAACGGGAAATACACCTGTGTATATCCTATTAAAGTAAACCAGCAGCGCTCTGTGGTAAGTAAATTACTTGCCCATCCTAGTGGTTTAGTCGGCCTTGAAGCTGGCTCAAAACCAGAACTTATGGCTATTTTAGGCGTTGCAAAAGAGCCAATTACTATTGTGTGTAATGGCTATAAAGACAGTGAGTTTTTACGCTTAGCGTGTATTGGTCAAGCCATGGGGCACAGCGTTAAAATAGTAGTAGAAAAACTATCAGAACTGACCACCTTACTTGAAGAAATAGATAACTTAGGCATTGAGCCCGCTATTGGTATTCGTATTCGCTTAAACTCAGTGGGTAAAGGTAAGTGGCAAAATACCGGTGGTGAAAAAGGTAAGTTTGGCTTAACTGCAGGGCAAGTGCTTAGTGCTGTTGAAGTACTTAAGCAGCATAATAAATTGCACTTAATGCAAATGGTGCATTTTCATATTGGCTCTCAAATTGCCAACATTCGAGACATACACCGGGCCCTACGCGAATGTGCGCGCCACTTTGCGGAACTTACTCAGTTAGGTGTACCACTTAATACGGTTGATGTCGGTGGTGGTTTAGGCGTTGATTACGAAGGCTCGGGCTCTCGCAGTGCGTGTTCAATGAACTACACAGTAGAAGAGTACGCACGTAACGTAGTAAATGCCTTTGCAGAAGTGTGCGACCAACATAACCTTACCCACCCAGCTATTATTACTGAATCGGGCCGGGCTTTAACGGCTCACCACGCTGTGTTAATTACTGATGTAATTGATGTAGAAAAAGCACCTAATCATTTAAACCCAGAGCCACCTATTGAAAATAGTGCCCTAGTACTTGATGAAATGTGGCAGTGTTTACAACGATTAAACCCGCGTATGGCGCTGGAAATTTATCACGATGCGATGCACCTATTTAGCGAAGCACACGATCAATACGTGCATGGTTTAGTCAGCATGTTAGAGTGGGCAAAAATAGAGCAGTTATACTTTACTATTTTACATCGCGTACGAGCATCGCTTAGTAATAACGCCCGTGCACACCGCGAAGTACTTGACGATTTAAACGAAAAATTAGCTGATAAACTGTTTGTTAACTTTTCACTGTTTCAATCGTTACCTGATGTGTGGGGCATTCAGCAGTTATTTCCGGTTATGCCAATAGAAAACCTAAATCAGGCTTTAACTCAGCGCGCAATTATTCAAGATATAACCTGTGATTCTGACGGCCAAATTCGCGAATACGTAGAAGGCGCAGGTATAGAAACCAGCCTACCTATTCCGGAGTACAAACCCGGTGAGCAATACCATATTGCTATGTTTATGGTAGGTGCGTACCAAGAAATTTTAGGTGATTTACATAACTTATTTGGTGACACCGACTCAGTACATGTTGAGCTAAATGACGAAGGCTATGTATTAACCAATGCCATTAAAGGTGATAGCGTTAAGGATGTATTAAAGTTTGTTGACTATGATAGCGCCATTTTGGCGGATAACTTTGCTTATCAGGTTAATAAGTTAACTGTATCCGAGCAATGCAAAGAGGGATATTTAGCAGAGCTTAATGCAGGCCTTGCAGGCTATACCTATTTTGAAGATTAATTTATACGTAAATATAAGCGCAGTATTAGTTGCTGCGCACTGTTTAAAGGAATGGAAGTAATGTCAGTTATTCGCAGTGTATTTAGTATTATTTTTTACACAATAAACACGCTTATTTGGTTTGTGCCCATTTTTGTTTGTGGGTTATTAAAGTTAATTCCTATCAAACCCTTACAAAAACTTTTAAGTTGGGTTGCTAAGCAATGTGCCACTATTTGGGTGTCGTTTAATAGCTTAAATCAGAGTCTTTTTACACCCACTAAAATTAATGTAACTGGCCTTGAAGAAACCAAACTTAAAGATTGGTATTTAGTCATTGCCAATCACCAAAGCTGGGTAGATATTTTAGTACTACAGCGAGTGTTTAATCGCAAAATTCCATTTTTAAACTTCTTTTTGAAAAAAGAGCTTATTTACGTGCCAATTTTAGGTTTGTGTTGGTGGGCGCTCGATTTTCCATTTATGACTCGCACCAGCAAAAGCCAGTTAAAAAAGAACCCTAAATTACGTGGCAAAGACCTAGAAACAACCCGTAAAGCCTGCGAAAAATTTAAAGAAATGCCAGTAAGCGTTGTTAACTTTGTAGAAGGCACTCGTTTTACAGAGCAAAAACATGCGCGTCAAAGTAGCCCTTTCCCACATTTGTTAAAACCAAAGGCGGGCGGTATTGCATTTGTAATGCAGGCGATGGGTGAGCAAATTTCTAAAGTAGTTAACGTAACCATACATTACCCAGATGGCATACCTACGTTTATGGATTTTGCAGGTGGTAAAGTGAAGCAAATTAACGTACACGTAGATATACGCCCAGTAAGCGAAGAACTAATCGGTGATTACACTGGCGACTCTGAATTTAGAGTGGACTTTCAAAGTGAACTAAACCGTTTATGGGAAGAAAAAGAGCTGACGCTACAACAGCTTGAGCAAAACCATAAACAATAAGGCGAATATAATGAGCTTACAGTTATGCTAAAAAAGTGGTTACCTAATTGGCTTAATGGCTTAATTGTAGGCTGCGTATTATTCTCTAATGTGATCATTTTTGGCACCTTAGTTTTATTACTGGGAGTGGTTAAACTACTACTGCCCTTGGGGATAATAAATACTATTTTACATCAGGCCTATCGTGGCTGGTGTAATGGTAATAGATTTGGTTTGTGGCTGGGCTGCCCTAACATTGAAGTAAATATAAATGGCGATTTAAACGCGCAAAGTTGGTATTTACTTATTTGCAATCATATGAGCTGGCTAGATATAGCCGTGCTTAGCTCATTACATAAATTGCCAGCTCCAAAGTTTTTTTTAAAAGATGAATTAAAGTATGTGCCTTTTATTGGTACTGGCGCGTGGGCTATGGGCATGCCATTTATGAAACGCGTGAGTAAAGCGCAGCTCGCTAAAAACCCAAAGCTTAAAGGTTTAGATGTTGAGCGTACAAAACACAGTTGCCGTAACTTTAAGCGTAATCCCACTACAATAATTAATTTTGTAGAAGGCACCCGCTATACTCCCGCAAAGCACGCAAGTCAGCAAAGCCCTTTTAAACATTTACTTAAGCCTAAAGCAGGGGGGATAGCCTTTGCGCTTGAGGTACTTGGCGAGCAATTTGACGCCATGTTGAATTCGAGCGTAGTTTACAGCGGTAAAACTAGCCATGTGTGCCGCAATATTTTAAAAGGTGAGCTTAACTCAATTTATGTCTCTATTGATGTGATACCTATCAGCGAGCAAATGCTAGGCAGCTATCAACACGACAGAGTATTTAGAAGCGATTTTCAAAAATACGTTAATGAGCTTTGGGTTGCTAAAGATAGGCAGCTCACTGGCATTTATGCTCAACAAGATTTACTTGAACCACAAATCAGTAAGGAAATTGAAACACTATGACCCACACACACCTTCAGGATTTAATTGCACCTTGGTTTGAAAAAGTACCCGATGCAAATTTTCTTAGTTCAATTACAGCGGCTTCAATTGGGGTTTTATCACTATTAATTGTCTACTTGTTTACACGCCGATTAATGCTTCCTGGTATTCAAAAGATTGTTACTAAATTATCTCCTGAGCGTATTGGTTTACTCTCCCCGTTACTTAATAAACTCAATAAACGTATTGCAGGTATGCTATGTAGTGTACTTTTTTTAGCAACCTTTGATAGCGTATATCCGGTTAACGAACTAACCGCCGAGATTTTAAAAACGATTGGGCAAGGCATACTGATTATTCATGTAGGCTTTATTTTTAGCAGTATAGTGAGTATAGCTGGTGCTATTTATAATCAGCTAGATTTTGCACGCGAAGTGCCTATTCAGGGTTTACTACAAGTCGTAAAACTTATTACGTTTATTGTATGTGCAATATTAATTGTGAGCATCGTGCTTGAAAAGTCTCCTACTTATATTCTCTCTGGTTTTGGTGCGATAGCCGCTGTTACCTTATTAGTATTTAAAGACACCATTTTAGGCTTTGTGGCGAGTATTCAAATTGCGGCAAACCGCTTAGTTACTTACGGTGATTGGATCCAAGTAGAAAACTACGGCGCAGATGGTGAAGTAATCGATTTAGGCTTAAACACTGTTAAAGTGCGTAACTGGGATAACACCATAACCACTATACCTACTTATATGTTGGTCGCTGGGTCGTTTAAAAACTGGCGAGGAATGCAAGAATCAGGCGGCAGACGTATCAAGCGCTCACTAAACATAGACATGCATAGTATTTGTTTAGTAAGCGACGAGTTTAGAAAGCAAATAGATGCGGCTATTCCGTTACATGAGTATATACGTGTTGCCTCGTTGCCTGATCCGGTCTCTAACTTGGGGCTGTTTCGTCGTTACGCAGAGGGTTACTTAAAGCAGCACAATAAAATTAATACATCGCTTACGTTAATGGTACGAGAGCTTCAGCCATTAAACCATGGCTTACCTATTGAGTTTTATTGCTTTAGCGAAGATAAACGCTGGATTTCTTATGAGCACTTACAAGCCGAAATTATGGATCACTTGCTTGCGGTACTGCCGGTGTTTGGCCTTAGGGCATATCAGAGCGTAAGTGGGCAATTAAGCCAACCTAACGCTCAGCAAACAGATAAGCCTACGTTCAAAGTAGTGGCAAATAGTGCTGGGCAAGGCCCACAGCAATAAATGCAAACAACAGCCACCAAATAGGTGGCTTTTTAAGTCGTAGCCAAGCAAAGGCCACAATGACCAACCCTACTTGCCAAAAGTTATGCACCGCTGATGTCCAAATTGGCGAATACAATGCAGCCGCTAAAAAACCCACTACCGCAGCATTAAGTGCCGCTATTGAGCTTGCAAAACGTGGTTTATTAGCCAAATTTAACCAGCTTTTTTGAAATGCTAATATTAGTAAAAATCCCGGCGTAAAAATAAGTAATGTTGCGATTACTGCGCCAATTAAAGGCTGCTCTGTGGTTAGTTGAGCCCCTAAATAAGTGGCAATGGTAAACATTGGTCCAGGTACAGCTTGAGCGCTGGCGTAGGCACTTAAAAACTGCTCATCACTGAGTGCTGGTACACCTGCCTGCAGAACAGGAAGCACAACATGTCCGCCACCAAATACCATGGCACCCGCTTGGTAAAAAGGGGTAAACAAAGCAAATTCTCGCCCTACAGGGATAAAACTAATACACAGCAATAAAGCAAATAAGCCTAGTGGAAGCCAATTTACAGTGTTTTTGGTATCACTTTTTTGCGACGGGTTATTACCTAATTTTAATAAAGGCCAAACCGCGCCTATTGTTGCAGCAATTACTAAAATAGCGATTTGAGTGCCCATCATTGGCAATAGTATTAAGGCAAGCGTACTTAGTACTGCAAGTAACTTTAAAGTAATGCTTGTACAAAAGCTTTTAGCCATACTTAGCGTGGCATCGGCAACAATCACCACTGCAAATAGCTTTAAACCGGCAATAATTGCAAAGTAAACGGCATCAAACTGATGCGCACTTACAGCAAGTAGCACCATTATTAAAAATGAAGGCAGCGTAAAACCAATAAACGCAGCTATTCCGCCAAGTACGCCCGCTCGCTCTACACCAATAGCAAAGCTTACTTGGCTTGAACCTGGCCCAGGAAGAGCTTGGCTCAAGCAAATAAGCTGGGCATAACGAGTGTTAGTTAGCCAGTTTAATGTATCTACAAAATGGCGTTTAAAATAGCCTAAATGCGCGGCTGGGCCACCAAAACTCATACACCCGAGCAAAAAAAACTGCCTAAAAATAGCTAATAACATTGAGCTAGAGTCCTTTTTCAAAATTCATTAAATTGTCACAAACTAGTATGACATTTTTATTAAAAACACACTGCTGAGTTTACCGTTTATGCGTCGCTAAAGTTAATTTTACTTAAAAATTAACAGACACTTCATAGTTTGTTCATAGATGTGTTTGCATACTCTTGTTAATTCTAGAACGAACAGGACATCATCATGACATTAACTAAATCACTAATAAGTGCATCAGTTATTGCAGTATTACTAAGCGGCTGTGAAATGAATAACACCGGTAAAGGCGCGGCTATTGGCGCAGCAGCAGGTGGCGTATTAGGCAAAGCAACAAGTAACCATAAAGATAAGCGAATTTTTATAGGCGCTGCCATTGGCGCACTAGCTGGCGCTGCAGTTGGTAACTATATGGATAAGCAAGAAGAAGCATTTCGCGATGAACTTGCAGGCTCTGGCGTTGAAGTTGTACGTGAAGGCGATAACCTGCGTTTAGTTATGCCATCTAATATTACGTTTGCGACCGACCAATCTTATATTTCGTCTGGCTTTAACGACACCTTAGATGCGATTGCTAAAGTGATGAACAAATACGAAAAAACGTACCTAAGTATTGAAGGCCATACAGATAGCACTGGTAAAGATAGCTACAACATGAATCTGTCGCGTGAGCGTGCTCAAAGCGTAAAAAACTACTTAGTTAACCAGCAAATTATGGCTGAGCGTGTAAGTACTATGGGTTATGGCGAAACACGTCCAATTGCGACTAACGATAGCGCAAATGGCCGTGCTCAAAACCGCCGTGTAGAAATTCAAATAGTACCAAACACTGAAGATTAATTTTTGTTGAACTGCAATTCACAAAGACGCTGATACAAAGGGGAGCTTGCGAGCAATTGCTGGTGGCTCCCTGTTGCTTTTATTTCCCCATTTTCCATTACTACAATTACATCTGCATGTTTAACCGTGGCAAGTCTATGAGCAATAATTAACGTGGTGCGATTTTGCATTAAGTGCTCAAGCGCCGCTTGTACATGATGCTCACTTTGCGCATCGAGTGCACTGGTTGCCTCATCAAGAAGCAGTATTTCAGGGTCTTTTAAAATAGCGCGTGCCAATACAATTCTCTGCTTTTGCCCGCCCGAAAGCCTTACCCCTTGCTCGCCTAAAAAGCTGTTATAACCTTGCGGTAATTGTTTAATAAATTCATCAGCATGGGCATGTTTTGCTGCGGCGTATACTTGCTCGTCAGTGGCATTTTGGTTGCCGTAACGAATGTTATGCATTACGTCTGAACTAAATAAAATAGGGTTTTGTGCCACCATGCCCATTTTACCTCTGAGGGTATTAAGCGATAAGTCTTTAATGTTTACATCATTAAATTTAATCGCGCCATTTGCTGGGTCGTAAAAGCGCTGTAGTAATTCAAATAACGTCGTTTTACCTGCGCCAGAGGGGCCAACAATGGCAACGGTTTTACCTTGCTCTATAGTTAAGCTTATTTTGTTAAGCGCGCTTACATCGGGGCGAGATGGGTAGTTAAAGCTAATGTTTTCAAGTTCGATAGCCGAGCTATTAGTGTTTACTAATAGCTTATCGTCTTGTGAAGTGATTGGGTTTTCTATTTCGCTTTTAACTGTAAGTAGCTCTAGTAAGCGCGCCGCAGCACCTGCTGCACGTTGCAGTTCGCCGTAAACCTCTGCAACGGTTGCCACCGACATAGCCACCATAATAGCGTAAAACACAAAGGCACCTAGCTCACCGCCAGTCATAGTACCTGCTAATACGTCACTACCGCCTACCCAAAGCATTGCGCTAATAGCGCTAAAAGTTAAAAATATGACCGCTGCAATTAAAAATGAGCGTTGCTTAATACGGCTTTTGGCCATACTAAAGGCTTTTTCGGTTTCAAGTGCAAAAGCGTGCTGCTCTTGTGCTTCATGGCTATAGCTTTGTACTACTTTAATATTTTGAATGATCTCGCCGGCATAGGTACTTATGTCGGCTATTGCATCTTGGCTAGAACTTGCAAGTTTTCGCACCTTTTTACCAAATACCATCATGGGTACTAATACCAGCGGCACACAAGCAACAACGACAAGGGTAAGCTTTAAGTTAGTAACTAACAGCATTACTAAGCCCCCCACCAACATTAATGCGCTACGCAGTGCCATAGAAAACGATGAGCCAATAATCGATTGCAATAAAGTGGTGTCGGTTGTTAAACGCGACATAAGCTCGCCACTGCGGTTTTCTTCAAAGTAGCTTGGGTGCAAGGTAACAATGCGATTAAACACCGCTTTGCGAATATCGTTACTGACGCGTTCGCCAATCCACGACATTAAATAAAAGCGGCTAAACGTGCCTACGGCCAATAAACTAATCAAACCAATAAGCACCAGTACAGCTTGTTGTAACTGGGCTTGGGAGCCTGCGATAAAGCCATGATCTATAACAAATTTAACGCCTTGCCCTAACGATAAGTTAACACCTGCTGTGACTAAAAGGGCAGCAAGCGCCGCTACTACCATCCATTTATACGGTTTAATAAACGCAAAAATAGGTAATAAACTACTAAAGGCGGCTTTTTCGGGCTTAGGTGTTATTTTTGACATAGTGGATTCTTTTTAAAGGTTAAGGTATAGATATGGCACTAAGATAATAAAAATCAATACTTTTAAATATTAGCCTCAATAAGGAAACGTTATGACTACAGCAACCGTAAGTGGAGAATTTAATGTAAACCTCGCCCCTATAGAAGGCTACGCAAGCGGCCAAAATGGTATTAATTTAGGGCGTATGTCGATAGATAAAACTTTTAAAGGTAGCTTAAATGCCACCAGCCAAGGCGAAATGCTAAGCGCTATGACACCGACGCAAGGCAGTGCCGGTTATGTTGCTATAGAGCAAGTAATAGGCGAGCTTGAAGGCAAAAAAGGCAGCTTTGTATTGCAGCATTTTGGTACTATGGATAAAGGCCAAGATAGCCTAATTTTAAACGTAATTCCCGATTCAGGCACTCATGAGCTAGAAGGGTTAACGGGCAGTATGAAAATACGTATTGAGCAAGGGATTCACCATTACGATTTTGAATACACGTTATAAGTTACACAAGGATTAAAATGCAAAAAGTAATCGAATTTAGAAAGACTCGTTTTTTGGGTGGCGTAGATATAGCTGCACTAAATGATCGCATACAGGAATTAAACCAAGATGGTTGGAAAGTAATAAACGCAGTGCCATTGACAGGCTTTTATGGGCAAGTGCACGGTTATACATTACTTATTGAAACTGACGAGCTTTAAATGACATTTACAGTATGGTTAAGCCTAGCGGCTATTTGCATGATGGGCGCAATGTCGCCAGGGCCAAGTTTGGCGGTGGTTTTAAAGCACTCACTTAACGGCAGTATGAAAAACGGTATGCTTGCCGCACTCAGCCATGGTACAGGCGTTGGCTTGTATGCCGGAGCATCGTTATTAGGGTTAGGCGCTTTAATGACGCAGTTTCCAACTGTTTATCAAATACTCGTTTACTTAGGTGCGGCCTATTTGGCGTATTTAGGCATAAAAATATTGCTAGCAAAACCAAGTAATAACGAACTTGAAGTACAAAAAAGTGAGGTAAGTGCAGCTAAAGCATTACAAGATGGCTTTGCCATTGCGTTTTTAAATCCAAAACTCGCTATTTTCTTTTTAGCTTTGTTCTCACAGTTTATTGACCCTCAGGCACTTACTTTAAGCATTGGTATTATTATGTGCTTAACAGTATTTGTAATTGATACCGGCTGGTATTTACTGGTGGCGTTACTTACAGAGGTTTCAAAAAATCGCTTTGGTTTTACTAAGCAAAACCCATGGCTTGATAAAATATTGGGAATTATATTTATTGCCCTTGCTGTTAAAGTAATTATTAGCGTGTGATAATTTGTCACACACTAGTAATATTAAAAACGATAGTTAACCGACATCATAACGGTAGTGGTGTTATCGGTATCAATAATGGGTGAGTCTTCAATATCAGAGTCGAGCTGTTGATAGTTAACCATAGCGTTTACGTTCCAGTTTTTATTAATGTAATACATTAAAAATAAACCCGCATTGTAGTTAACTGTTGAACCAAGCTCGTAAGGCGCATAGGTGGTAGATTCACCTTGTGCTACACCATAATAATAGTTAGATACATCACTGCTATTTAGCTCAACACCCACAGAAGGAATAAGCATTAATTGCTTAGATAACTTAATAGGGTAACTGTAACTGGTTTTAAATTTAGCGCCATCACCGTGGCCTATTACATCATGAGTAGCACTTGCACTTATTTTACCAAAACCCGCAGAGTAGCTAACCTTAGTGCCAGCATAAAGAGACAGTTTTCTGTCGTCTAAGGCTTTAATAGCTGCAAGGTTTGAATCTGAGGTATCAAAGTTATCGCCTGGCTCTAAAACTAATGACCAATTAAAACCTTGCTCCTCCACTAATTTATAATCAAGTGACAAACCTCTAAAACTAAGTCTTTCACCTTCGTAGGTAATGATAGGTAAAAAAAGTGTTTCACTGTCGGTTCCGGCATAAGGAGAGCTGGTAGAAATAACGCCGCCCCCTAATGAAAACTGCGACTCAGCCTGAGCAGCAATACTACAAAGCATTAGAGTGCCAACTAATATCCGTATTGAGTTTTTAATATAAGTGTTCATTAAAAGCCTTAGGTGTTAAATAAGTAAAAAGATAAATTGCTGAGACAATTTAAGTGCATCTCAAAACTAATAGGCTTTAGTGTAGCTATATTTACTGTTGGTGTTTGTAATAGAGTGTGTGAAAGTATATTTGAATGTAAGTGGCTAAATTGCATTGAAGCCGTTGATCACGTAAGTTAAATACAGTAAGCGTGTTTAACTATCTCAATAAATAAAGACACACATTTGATTAGATTAATAAAATGGGTATGAGGATAAACCAATGAGCAACCCTGTTTTAAAAAGTGCCAGCTTTGATCCCAAAGTGAAGCAATACTGGATGACTACGGCATGCCTTTTTAGCGCCTTAGCGCTGGTGACTATTCCGCTCATACCTGTGGTGTTAATTATTGTTTGGCTGGTGGCAGGTAAAATTTTAGCGGCTATGTCGGCGCAATTACTCACGCAAAAACTGGTTGTTAAACGCGGTATTTTATTTAAAGAAGAAAAATCGATACCACTTGAAAAAATAACCGATGTTGGGCTGAGCCAAGGACCGCTGATGCGTTTATTTGGCTTATACCGCTTAAGCTTTGAAACCGCTGGGCAATCTGGCCATGGTGCATTGGTGTCATTACTTGGTGTTGTTAACGCAAGTGAATTTAGAGAAGCCATACTTGAGCAAAAAGATAACTTAGCTGCGCAAGCACCTAAAATGGAAGAGTTTGCTGAAGATCACCTCAACCAAGCATTACTTGCCCGCTTAGTTGAGGTGGTAGAGCGAATAGATACGCGTTTGGCTGCTTTAGAGGCGAAGCGTTAAACGCTTTGTAATTGAGCTTGCCCCGCAAGCATACTTAGCTCTTTGGCACGGCTTTCAACAACCTGATACTCACGTGCTTTAATTGTGCTTATATAATTCCACTTAGCACTGGCTTGTGTGGGTGTAAAAGTAACGGTTAAATAGCCGCGCTCTACTAAATTATTATAAGCAAGGTCGTCAACTAACAAAGCAATCACTTGCTCTATTTGTGCCACGGTTTGCGCATCTTGTGTGTTTAGCGCTAAATACTTTTCAAGCCCTGGTGATGAAACCGATGCAGTTGCAAACTCCACTCCTGCATTTTGTGATGCTGCAATAGGGTTATTGGCATCAGTTTTAAGCTCTCCTGCCCAACCATTATGGGTATCACCGGCTAAAACCACTAAGTTTTTTTGTGCAGCAATAGCGGTGCCTAATAACACTTCTCGCTCGTAGGCATAGCCATCCCATGCATCAAGGTTATACGGTATGGTGGTTTCTACCCGTGCAAGCTCAGCGGCTGTAACGCTTGGGTCACCCGCTAATACTCGGCCTTTAATTTGCGCCAGCTCTGCAAATAAAATATTTGCCTGTGCGAGTAAAGCACTAGGATCGCCACCACTTGCTTGCGTACTTTGTAAGCTAGCTAGTAGCATCACTTCTACAGGTAAATGCATTTTGGTCATGAGCACTTGTTGCCCTAATACTTGCCACTGTGTACTTGAGGTCGTTATTGCATCGCTAAGCCAAGTAAGTTGTTCACTGCCTAATAATGCGCGATCACTCGCACCAATTGCTGCGGCAAATGCACTTTGCCCCGCAGGGGTTGTGAGATCAAAATCGCTATAGCTAAGCTGTTCATCACGGGCCAATACGCGGGTATCTAGCATGTATAAAGAAACTAAGTTACCAAATTCAAAGCGACGATAAATACGCTCTTTATCGGCTACATTACGAATTGGCATCCACTCAAAGTAAGCTTGGAGTGCATTGAGTTTACGTTGGCTAAATTCGCCTTCACCTTCGTTATGGTTTTCTGCGCCTTCGCGCCATGTGTCGTTGGTAATTTCGTGGTCGTCCCATACCGTTATAAATGCACAGTGGCTATGGGCTGCTTGTAAGTCGGTATCGAGGCGATAATTTGCATAGCGTTTTCTGTAATCGGTAAGCGCGATAATTTCACTGCTGTTATCAAGGGGGAGAAGTCGGTCTAATTGCGCAGCGTCTTCGGTTGCATAGCCAGTATTGCTGTACTCGTAAATGTAATCACCTAAATGTAATACGGCATCTAAATCGCTTTGCTTAGCAATTTCACCATACACATGGAAATACCCGGCAGGGTAATTTGCGCATGATACAACTGCTAGCTTTACTCTATCTACGTTACCTACAGGAAGCGTTTTTCCTTGCCCGGTAGGGGAGGTTTTTCCGTGTGCGTTAAAGCGATAGTAATAAACGGTGTTGGCATCGAGCCCTTGTAAATCAACTTTAAGCGTAAAATCGGTGGTATCACTTATGCGTGCTTCACCATCGTGAACAATATTAGTAAAGCTTTTATCTGTGGCGGCTTGCCACTGCACGTTTAATGTTTTAGTTGTTATATTAAGTGGGGTTACACGGGTCCAAATAATTAAGCTATCGCTTAGTGGGTCGCCGCTGGCGACACCGTGATCAAAGCTAACAGGTGTGTCGTCATCGTCATCAAACCTGCAACCTGTTAAACCAAGTGATAATACGGCAGCGCCAAATCCTGCTGCCGATGCTTTTAAAAAACTTCTCCGTGTAAATGCCATTGCTTTGTACCTATTAAGTGTAAAAAGCAAAGTGTAGGCAATTTAGGTTACTTTTTTATGAAGCAGTTAAAAAACTTCACTCACTTGCGTTGCGTTACAGGTTATAACCGTTACGTTTTCGTAGCCAACACGGGTTAGCGCTTCTGCGCTTAATGTGGCGCGAGCACCGCTGGCACAATGTAAGTAAATAGGGCGGGCTGCGTCTTTTTCTATTTCCATTAGCTTCATTTCAAGTAATCCGCGAGGAATATTAATTGCCCCAACCGCAGCTACATTGGCATGCTCAGCAGGTTCGCGCACATCAATAAGCAGCCCTTTATTTTGCTCAAGCTCTTGCTTTGCTTGAGCTGCATCAATGCGGCGCTGGTTAGGCGTGATAACTTTTAATAAATCAGGGATTGAGGTAAGCATGTGTTTATTCCTTAACGCCAAATTGCGTAGTAGTTTGATCATTGAGCGTCTATAGCTAGAGGCTGATTACATACACTTTAGTGTAGTAAAAATAGTTAGGCATATTTCTCTCGTCACTAAAGGTATAAGTATTCAGATAGCCAAAAATTAACTGTAGCCGCTCGTGTTGACTTTTAATTACTATATTGTTTTTTATTACATTAGTAAATTCTAATATTAGACATTTCTAATATATATATTTATACTTTATTCACTTCTTATAATAAGAGCATGTTATGAACATCGACTTTACGGCAATGGCTGGCAATGTAGCGCAAGCCGAACAGCTATTAAAAATTTTGGCTAATAAAAATCGCTTAATGATTTTATGTTCATTGCAAGATACAGAAATGAGCGTATCGCAACTAAACGAGGCTGTACCTTTGGCACAATCGGCACTTTCTCAACATTTAGCTGCACTTAGGAAAGCTAAAATAGTGGCTACTCGCCGCGAAAGCCAAACCATTTATTACCGGATTATTGACGATAATGCGGTGCAATTACTCGGCATGTTATATGGCTTGTTTTGTAAGGATTAATACTTGTGAGCATAATTGATAACGCAGTAAAAAGTAGTTTGAGTGGCCGTTTGCCGATCATTATTTTTGTGTTATCGGTTGTACTCGGGTTATTTGCACTTAAGCAAACAGCCCGTGAAGAAGAGCCACAAATTGTGGTGCCCATGCTCGATATTTACTTATCTACCCCAAATGTAGAAGCCCCCGAAGTGGCACGCTTAGCTACCGAACCGCTTGAAAAGTTACTAGCACAATTGCGGGGCGTTAAACATATTTACTCTACCACTCAAACTAATGGTGCAGTAGTAACACTTCGTTTTAAAGTGGGCCATAACCGAGAGCAAGCCATACTCGATACATATGCAAAGCTTTATAGCTATGAACATACAATGGCCCCCATTATAAGTAGTTGGCAAGTGCGCCCAGTGGAAGTGAATGATGTGCCTATTATTATGCTTGGGCTGTACAGTAAAGACCCAAAACTTTATAGCGACTATGAACTCACACGTTTTGCTAATGAGATAGCAAATAACCTCCAGCGTATACCTAGCACTAGTGAGGTTAAAGTAATAGCTGGGCGCGAACGGGCTTTAACTATAAACCTAAATGCAGCTGCATTAGCGGCGCACCAAACTACATTAAGCGACGTCTACTTTGCATTGCAAGCCTCTAATCAGTTGGCGCAAGTAGGTAGTGTTATTGATGGGCAACAACAAATAATGCTTCAAGCGGGTGATTTACTTAGAAATAAAACAGCCATTGAACAGCTTATCGTTAATGTTGTTAATGGTAAAAGTGTATACATAAGTGATATAGCAAACGTAATAGATGGCCCCACTGAGCCTACTAATTATCAATGGTTAGCCCAATCAAATAAACATCAAAGTTTACCTATGGTAACACTGAGTGTGGCCAAACAAGAGGGTGCTAACGCTGTTACAGTTGCTGATAATGTACATAGCGCAATGGCACAAATTAAAAGTACTTTATTACCAAATGAAATTGATTACACGATATTAAGAGATTACGGAAAAACAGCTAACGAAAAGGTAAATAACTTAACCTCTAGCTTAGTATTTGCGGTATTTACAGTTGTATTATTTGTAGGTGTATTTTTAGGCTGGCGTGCAGCTATTGTAGTGGGCCTTGCGGTACCTATTTGTTATGGGATTACGCTTTCGCTTGATTATGTATTTGGCTATAGCATTAACCGCGTGACCTTATTTGCACTTATTTTATCACTTGGTTTGCTAGTTGATGACCCTATTACTGGCATCGATAATATGAGCCGCTTTATAAATAAAAAAGGTGATAAAAAAAGCAATATTGTGGCGGCAATCAGCGAAATTCGTACACCGTTATTAATGTCTACGCTGACTATTATGTTTGCTTTTATACCTTTAGCTTTTATAAGTGGAATGATGGGGCCGTACATGGCACCTATGGCGTTTAATGTGCCAATAAGTGTAATGGTGTCTACTTTGGTGGCGTTTTTAGTCACCCCTTGGCTTGCAATTAAACTCTTAAAGCCAAACAGCGGCAAGCCTTTAACAGCAGATAAAGTAAGCATTTATGAACGTGTACTCACGCCCTTATTACATACTAAAACCCGTGCTAAGTGGGTACTCTGGATCACGCTATTGCTCTTTATTATTAGTGCATTATTACCTGTATTACGCTTAGTCCCACTTAAGCTTTTACCCTTTGACAACAAAAATGAAGTTCAAGTATTAATAGACATGCCAGAGGGCACAAGTTTAGAGCAAACAGCTGCATTTACTCAACAAGTGCAAGCACTTACATGGCAGCTGAATGAGGTTGACGAAATAGCTGCCTACATAGGTAAACCTTCAAGTATGGACTTTAACGCAATGGTTCGAGGCTATTACCGAAGAAACGCTAGCAACTTAGCAGAGCTTAGAGTATTACTATTTGATAAAGCTGATCGCGAGCAGCAGTCGCATGGTGTAGTTATGCGATTACGTAAACAACTAAGCCCTATAGCCGCTAATGGTATAAACATAAAAGTGGTTGAAGTTCCTCCTGGCCCGCCAGTATTAAGCACTCTAGTTGCCGAGGTTTATAAAGACCCATTTATTGATTCAAATACGCACACTTTAGCCGCACAGCAAATAGCTAAACGACTTCAGCAAGAGCCACATGTTGTTGAAGTAGATACCTCAATAGCTCAAAGCGCACCTCTAAAACGATTTATTACAGATAAAGGTAAAGCTGCGTTATCGGCAATATCAACCCAAGACATTGTACAAAGCTTACAAATTGCATCGCAGGGTATGGAAGTAGGTGTTATGTATGTAAGCGGCGAAACCAAGCCTGTTGCTATTAACTTACAGCTTCCATACCAGCAAAAAAATCAGTTTTCACAATTATTAGCTCTACAAATTAGAGGTGATAGGGATGTAGTTAAAAGCAGTAGTGAGTTTGGCTTAACAAGTGCGGCGCGACCTTTAGTATCACTCTCGGAAGTGGGTGAGTTTAGCAATTTAGATGTTGCTAAGCCTATTGTTAGAAAAGATCAACGAGATGTGATTTACGTTTTTGCAGAGTTAAATGGTCGTACTCCTGCCGCTGTTATTGCCGATGTAAATGCAGACTTTAATGCAAACCAAGAATCATTTTTTCAAAACGATTGGCCTAATAGGCACTTTTTAAATAACGGAGGGACCGCTGCTTGGCAATTACCACAGGGTACAAATGTTACCTTTAGTGGCGAAGGTGAGTGGCGTATAACCATTGATGTATTTAGAGATATGGGCATTGCATTTGCTTTCGCACTGAGCGCAATTTTTATTATTTTGCGCGTACAAACGAAATCGGTGAGTTTATCGTTAATTATAATGTCGGCTATTCCACTAACGGTAATTGGTATTATGCCGGGGTTTTGGTTATTAAATCAGTTTGGTGAGCGCACTATTGCACAAGCCCCAGAGCCGGTTTTATTTACCGCCACTGCGATGATAGGCATGATAGCGCTGGCTGGTATTGTGGTTCGTAATTCACTTATTTTAGTCGAGTTTATAAACCAAGCACGCGCACAGGGTATGGTAATTAAAGAGGCGCTTATAGCGGCTGGCACACACCGGATGCGCCCAGTCCTGTTAACTGCAGGCACAACTTTATTAGGTAATTTAGTGATTACCCTCGATCCAGTTTTTAGTGGGCTAGCAATAGCTATTATTTTTGGCATTGTGGCATCTACATTATTTTCGTTATTTGTAGTTCCCCTTGTTTACTATTTAGTGTTTGCAAATACAGAGGAAAATACTCATGCAGGGTAAATCAAAAATTTTGGGTTTAGTGTTTGCCTTATTTGTGATCATTATTGCAGTGTTATATATGGCAGGAAGCTTTACACAAAAGCAAACAGCGGGTTTAAAAAATATTGAAGCGCAAAGCTATAGTGGTAAACAAATAACAGTAGCACTTGAACCTATACAGCTAGTAGAGCGTGTACCTGGTAGTGTAATTGCAAAGCAAAATACGCAAATTTCCTCACGGGTTATGGCGCAAATAGAAAAGTTTAACGTACGCGCCGGCAACAGAGTATCAAAGGGGGATGTGCTTATTACGCTGCAACAAGATGACTTTAAAGCACAGGTTACACAAAGTAAGGCGCAAATCAGTGCAATTCAAGCCTCTCTCACTCAGGCAAAGAACCAGCTTGCGCGCGTAAAAGAATTGAGTGATAAAAAGTTGGTGTCGGTAAGTGAGCTCGATGATGCACAAGCCAAATTTGCTACCTTAACCGCTAATTTAGCTGTAGCTAAACAGCAGCAAGAGCAAGCTAAAATAGCGCTAAACTTTACGTCAATTACTGCGCCTATTGCTGGTGTAGTGGTAGAGCGATTAGCAGAGCCCGGTGATACTGTAACCCCTGGTACTTCACTTATGGCACTTTATAACCCTCTTCAGTTACAAGTAGAATTTAACATACGAGAGCGACAAGCTGTAAAGCTTAAAACTGGGGATGAGTTATCCGTTTTTTTCCCTTCTTTAAATATTCAAAGCCAAGCTATAGTAAGTGAAATAATTCCCGTGGCCGATAAAGCTGCACGAAGCTTATTGGTTAGGCTCGATTTTGATTCACAGTTAGGTTTGATCCCTGGTTTATATGCGCAGCTAGTTTTACCATTGAATAAGCACCAAGGAATATTAGTGCCTGAAGAGGCTGTGCATAATTTTGGTGAGTTAAATATGGTGTACGTTATAGAAAACCAAAATATTCAAAGGCGCTTTATACGTTTAGGAGACATTATAGACGGGCGGCAGCATATTATCGCAGGGCTCAATCCCGGCGATAAGCTTGCTATTGAATACGACCCTAAATAAAGGTCGCAATTTCATTAAGCGATTTTTTATCAAGTGCATGGGCAGGTACTGTGGCATCATCGCTTGGGTAGCCTGCAATAAGTAACATGTAAGGGCGTTCGTTATCTTTATCTCGCTTACATATATCGGTTAAAAAGCTCATTGGTTTTGGGGTATGGGTAAGTGTTGCTAAACCACTACGGTGTAGAGCTTGAATTAAAAAGCCGGTAGCTAAGCCAACAGACTCATGCACATAATAATTGGTGTTTTTATCATCGGTGTTTACGCCGCCCTTTTTTTGACTAAATACTGCAATAAGCCAAGGCGCGTGTTCTAAATAAGGTTTACTAGCATCGGTGCCTAACGGCTTTAGCGCATCGAGCCATTCTTCTCCTGCTCTGCCTTCATAAAATGAGCGCTCTAGTTTTTCGGCGGCCTCTCTTATTTGTTTTTTTACATCGCTACTGTTTATAGCCACAAAATGCCACGGTTGGTGATTGGCCCCACTTGGCGCAGTACCAGCTGCTTTAATACATGCTTCAATTATATTTTTAGGTACTGGGCGGTCGCTAAAGCTGCGAATACTATGGCGGCGTTGACTGGTTTGTAAAAACTCATTTGCACGCTTTAGCATTTCATCGTGAGGGTATTCTATAAAGTCGTTTAGTGGTTGGCTTTGATGTTTTTGCATGGCTTTACGCTTCTTATAAATAGTGTGTGTGGTTTTTATACCGACTGAATAAATGCTAGGCAAGTATTATTACCTAGTGTGTTTATTTATTGTTACAAAATTAACTGCGGTGTAACTTATGTTCCTTTTTTTAATGTGGTATAAAAAGCGCAATAAAAAAACTATTAGAATTCAAGGAAGTAAAAATGCTATCAATAACAGGGTTATCTAAAACCTACGATAATGGCGTACATGCACTACAAGGTGTTGATTTATCAATAGGAAAAGGGATGTTTGGGCTGCTTGGTCCAAATGGCGCAGGTAAATCGTCACTTATGCGCACTATTTCCACGTTGCAATCTGCCGATTCGGGTTCAATTACTTTTGATGGTATAGATGTTTTTAAAGACCCACAGGCTCTGCGTCAACGTTTAGGTTATCTACCGCAAGATTTTGGTGTTTACCCACGTGTTAGTGCTTACGACTTGCTGGACCACATGGCTGTTTTGAAGGGCATTCATAACAAAGGCGAGCGTAAAGAGTCAGTGGAAGGCTTGCTTGCACATACTAATTTATATCAACATCGCTCAAAAGCCGTAAGTGGCTTTTCGGGCGGTATGCGTCAGCGTTTTGGTATTGCACAAGCCTTACTTGGCGACCCTGATTTACTAATCGTTGATGAACCAACTGCAGGGTTAGACCCTGAAGAGCGAAATCGCTTTCATAACTTGTTAGTAAGCTTAGGTGAGCAAAAAGTCGTTATATTATCGACCCACATAGTTGAAGACGTAGCAGAACTTTGCCCAAACATGGCCGTACTCGCAGACGGAAAAATACTATTAGAGGGCAACCCAATAGCCCTTACCGATAAACTCCAAGGACAAATTTGGCGCAAAGCCATGAGCCAAGAAGAAGCGCTAGAGCTTGAACCGCAATTGCCTGTTATTTCAAAACGCTTATTTGCTGGGCAAACCATATTACATGTATTAGCCAATGAAGCCCCTGAAGGTTTTGAGCTCAGCAGTGCAAACCTAGAAGATGTGTATTTTTCTACATTGCTTAATCATCGTAACAGCCAAGTAGTATAAGGGGGCGCTATGTTTTTTAATATGCTCGCGTTTGAGCTGCGCTACTTTGTGCGCCAGCCTTCGTTTTATGTGACCTCATTAATATTCTTTTTTATGGCGTTTTTTATAAGCTCCAGTAGTAAGTTTCCGTTAGGTGGAGCTAATGTTCATATGAACTCGCCTTATACCATTATGGTTTTAACGGTTACCTTTTGTACGCTTGCTATGTTTTTAGTGGTTAACTTTGTTGCAAGCTCTGCGATTCGCAACAGCGAGACCAAAATGGATGAGCTGGTGTTTAGTAAGCCCGTTAACCCGCTTGCTTATCAATCAGGGCGTTTTTTTGGTTCTTACTTAGTTGTACTTATTGTGTTTTTAAGCGTGCCATTAGGCGTGTTTTTGGGATCTCAATTTGGCTTGTTGGTTGGCTGGCTCGATAGTGAGCTAGTAGGCCCTAATAAGTTCATATATTACGCTGCGCCTTTTTTATATTTAGCAGTGCCAAGCTTATTGGTGCTCAGTGCTATTTTTAATAGTGTGGCGGTTTACTTTAAAACCATGATGGCGGTATATGTAACGGCCGTGGTGGTTTATATAACCTACCAATTGGCGAGTATCTATTTTGACGATTTAGCGTTTAGAAATATTGTTGTTTACGCAGACCCATTTGGCACAGGGTCGTTAGTTGACTTAACCCGTTACTGGACTGTAAGTGATAAAAATACTGAAGTGTTAACGCTTTCGGGCGATTTTTTAATTAACCGTATTTTATGGGTAGCAATAAGTTTAGCTATATTTTTTGGCCTCGGAAAGTTAGGTAATCGCGTAGTCACTAAAAAACAGAAAAAGCAATTTGCTGTCTCTACGTTTGTAAAAAATAAACAAGCAGCACTTATTAGCAGCGCTAAAAATTACAAGTCAAAAGGGGTAAATACGAAATCGCAATTAGTAATGCGCAGCTTATTTGAACTCAAGCAAGTTATATTAAGTGCCCCTTTTATGATTTTAGCGGGTGTCAGTATTACTATGTTACTCGCACCACTTTTTGCGCCTATTGGCCCATATGGCACAACGGATTGGCCGCTCACACAAAATATGGTGGGCATTATTCAAAATTCCTCCGCTTTGTTTATGTTTATCATTATTGCTTATTACAGTGCAGAGCTGGTTTGGCGAGAACGCCACAGTGGTATGGGCGATATTGTTGACAGCTACCCGGTGCATAACAGTGTGTTTTGGGTATCTAAAATTATCGCGTTAATCACTGCGGTTTGTGGTCTTTATTTAGTAGGCATGATGTTTACCATTGCAGTGCAACTATTTAAGGGGCAATTTAACCTAGAGCTTGGCCAGTACTTATTTAGATTAGGCTACCTTACATTACTGCCTTTAATTATGATGGCTATTTTGGCGTTCTTTTTACAAATAATTAGCCCTAATAAATACATAGGTATGGGTTTGTTTATTCTGTATTACATTGCTCAAATGGTAATGGGTGCCTACGGGTTTGAGCATCATATGTATCATTTTTCACAAAGCAGCAGCGTACCGTATTCAGACATAAACGGTTATGGACATTTTTTACAAGGCGCGCATTGGTATACCCTATATTGGGGTGCATTGAGTGTGTTTTTAGCTATTGTAGGATTTGCTTTATGGCATCGCGGTCCATCGCAAACATTGCGTACTCGTTTATCTTTAGTGCGTTACAACATGTCTTTAAAAGGCCAGATTGCAGCCGTTATAAGTTTATTGGTATTTGTGGGCGCAGGTTATAACATTTATTACAACACTCGTGTAATCAACGAGTTTGTAACAAGTGATGATAACAAAGCGCTACAAGTAAGGTATGAGCAAGAGTTCTCACAATACAAAGATTTACCGCTGCCTATAATAACTGATGTTGATTTACACATTGATATTTATCCTAAAAAGCGTGCTTTAAACGCTGTGGCTAAAATTAAGTTTACCAATACCGCAAACGAGCCAATAACCCGTGTGTTAATTAATGAGCCTAGCCAATCTAAAAGCTGGGATGTAAAAATGGCGGGCGGGAAAATAGTCGAGCGTTTAACCGATTTTGACATGGTATGGTTTGAGTTTGAACAACCGCTAATGCCTAACGAAGTTCGCGAAGGAGAGCTTTCTGTTTCTCGTGAACACGACGGCTTTGTTGATAGAAGATCTGATACTCAACTCGTGCACAACGGTACATTTGTAAATAATGAAGAGCTATTACCAAATTTTGGTTATCAAAAGTATTTTCAAATTGCCGATAAGTATGAGCGCCGTAAGCACGATTTACCCGAGCTTGAGCGAGCACATAAAGTAGAAGACAGCCGCTATTATACGCAAAATCAGTTTGGGCCTGCTAATGGGTTTATAAACTATAAGGCAACGGTAACCACCGATGAGTCACAATTTGCTATTACACCTGGTTATTTAAAAAGTGAGAGTGTAAAAGACGGACGACGTACTTTTGTTTATAAAATGGATGCGCCTATTTTAAACTTTTATTCTGTGCTTTCGGCAGAGCTTGAAAGTAAAAAGGTTGAGCACAACGGTGTAAACATTGAGGTGTACTACCACAAAGATCATGCATGGAATGTTGACCGTATGATTGAGTCGGTACAAGACTCAATAGATTACTACACGCAAGCATTTGGGCCATATCAGCATAAGCAGTTACGTATTATTGAGTTTCCTAAGTATCGCTCGTTTGCGCAAAGTTTTGCCAATACGGTACCTTACTCAGAAAGTATGGGCTTTATTACAGACTTAAGAGATGAGAGTAAAGTTGACTACCCTTACTATGTAACCGCACATGAAGTTGCACACCAATGGTGGGGGCATCAAGTATCGGGTGCTAATGTAGAAGGCAGTGCCGTTATTTCTGAATCGCTCTCCCAATACAGCGCACTTATGGTGCTAAAAAAACGCTTTGGCGCCGAGAAGCTTCGTAAATTCTTAAAGTACGAGTTAGATAGATACTTAATGGGCCGTACTGGCGAAGCCTTTGAAGAAATGCCGCTGTATAAAACGCAGTCTCAACAATATCTTCATTACAATAAAGGATCGGTTGTGATGATGGCTTTGTATGACCGATTAGGTGAAAAGCGCTTAAATGCCGCACTTAAAGCGTTTTTGAATGAGTTTAAATACCAATCAATGCCATACCCAACCACACTTGATTTACTTAGTTATTTAAAGCGAGATGCAACACAAGTTGAACAACGTTTTATTGATGATCAGTTTAAATATATAACGCTTTATGAGCTTGAAATGAAAGAAGTGTCGGTTACAGATGATGTTGATAGCGAAGGTTTTTATACAGTAACACTGAGCGTTGAAGCAACTAAGCAGCATGCCGATGGACAAGGTGAAGAAACCGAGCAGCCGCTCGATGAGCTAATTGATATTGCATTATTTAGTGATGACCCTGAAAACCTACTCGCTGAAGACTTTGTTATTTACTCGCAAAAGCATCAAATAGTGTCTGGTACCAATACTATTGAGCTTAAAGTAAAAGAAAAGCCAATGTTTGCAGGGGTAGACCCATACATTAAGCTTGTAGATAAAGACAGTAAAAACAATCTAGCTAAGTTTTAACGATTAGCTACTAACTTAAAGGCCGCATTTAGTGCGGCCTTTTTTGTTTTAGCTAATGTGTATAACACTAACCTCAATAATACTTAACCTGAACTCTGGTTAAG
>NZ_PNCW01000094.1:0-29623 GCF_005886985.1 Pseudoalteromonas sp. S3178
TTTAGCTTTTAGCTTTTAGATTTTAGATTTTAGATTTTAGATTTTAGATTTTAGATTTTAGATTTTAGATTTTAGATTTTAGATTTTAGATTTTAGGAAAATAGTGTCAGTTTTAAGTTTCGGTGCAGGAGTCGTTAGTTTTGTGGGTAATAGTAATTAACAAAAATTCAGAAACGTTTTCTCCACAATGGGATGACTTCCTTTATCAATATTTCTTTATAGTATGAAAATTATCTATCCTAGGGTTTTGTTTTCACTTAGTAGACAATTAAGCAAAAGAATATAAGTATTTTTGACAGCTGAGGGCTGTTTTATAACCTATTTAAGCTTGGGGCTGTTAGAAAAAACCTAGCTAATCAGCTTAAGCCCTAAACTAAATATTTTATCAAGGCTTTGCTTTTTCCAATTCATAAGCAAAGCCTAATTTTAGTAGTTAATTGTTTGACTAATAATCAATTTTTAAACAAAACATCGGTGGCTTTACCTTTTTGATATAAAACTTCAATGTTATCTTTAACATAAGGGCGCTCTAAGCGCGGTTCACAATGATAAGATTGATCTAAAGTAGGTATTTCATACTTCTCATTAGTAATCTCCCATGTTGACGGTAACCAAAAGTCTAACTTCCCGAAATCACCATGTTTAACTGGAATTTTTATTGACTTCTCAAAAGCTTCGATATCGTTAAAAGCTTTTAAAACTACATTCCCTCGAGCGCCTTTAAACGACTTGAGAATTGTAGGTAATGAGGAGCGTACATTAATTTCCGAACCAAATGTTCGCTTTAAGTGATGCTCAGGCTCATCATGATATTTATCTATTGAAACAAGAAGAGAGCCGGAAGGAGCAAATCCAAATGCATAAAATTCGGCCACTTCAGACACACGATTTAAAGTTAAATTAAAAAAATCAAATGATTTTTCAGACATCATCAACTTTGGAACTATAGCAAGTGTTTCTTGAGTACTAGCAGCTGCAGCCATATATACAACGTTTTTTAATATTCCTGAAGTCTTCCAGTCCAATTCATACTTTTGCAGTAAGTTATTAATAGCTATGGTTCCCATACTATGGCCTACTAAATTTAACTGTAAATCCAATTCGGGGTATCTTTTTTTTAGTGCGAAGAGACTTTCAAACAAAGAGCCTAGTGAGCTGCCGATTCCATCTTTATAAAGAGACAAGTCAGAATTTTGTAATCGGTTATCTGCATCTCCGGTGGGGTCAAACATATTTCTAGCTCTGCGCTTCATAACTTTCCACGAATTACCTGCAATAGTCCCATTCCACAAGCTTCCAAGTACATACCTTACGGGTGTAGCAACTATGAAAATACCACTTTTAAATTTATGTCTGAGAGAATTACGGTTATATACCGAACGATTTAAGCGAATAGCTGCGTCATATTTTTCGTCGAGTAGAACTTCCTTCACAGCAAACTCATAGGGTAAAGATGCATCCTTACGAGTACACTTTAAGCTCTTAAACTGTTTATCAGCCTCTAACCACACATGGGATAACCAGTTACCACTTTTAGAAGCTAAACGATCTTTATCATTAGTAAATTGATAATAAACATTCATAGGAAGTTCCCCTATGGATGTCACTAGATCTTCAATAAGAATGATCGGTGAGGAAAAGTATGAGAGGCTGGGTGCGACTCTTCTTCCCTCTCTTAAGTCGAATAAATGCTCACCATATGCGCTTAATGCAGAGGATGGCCAAGATACATAGATAGGATACTGCCAATATTCAGTAGATGGTAAGTCATTAGCGTCGTAGCGGCCTTTCGATAAGCCTTTTTTAATAAACTCAACTTGAGACTCCATTCGAGCATCAGAATCATCATGGCTGTTCAATCCTCCATGAAAATAAAAAAGTAATTTAATTGGTATAGAACGAGTTACAAAAAAGCTTTCAAAATCATTAAATAATTTATAGTTACAAAACTTGAGTAATTGATTCACAGAACACTGAGCCATATCATCCATTAGCTTACGAGTGATTTTTTTGTATTCCGTTTTTTGCGAAAGCGTTGATAATGTATCATTATTTTCACAAGCTAGTTCAAATGCACCATAAAGCATATTAGAGTATTTTTTAGCTGTTTCTGTTAAAGTTAGGTGCATATTTGAAGTGTTTTTGAGACCTCTATTTAAAACAACCCCATCCTTAATTAAATAGCCGTGATTAGAAACACGTAAAATGTGGTTTTGAACATTCTTTTTGTATATTTCTGAGCTTTGTTTTGGTGTGTACGCGCATCCACAAACTGCGAAGATACAAAATAAGATTATAATTCGTATATTCATATCAAATTCCCTATATAGTTTATTATCTATAGAACAAAACTGAAAACTTGTACAATTTTCAACCAGTGGATTTTTAAATAAAAGTAATAAGGTTAACCTTGATGCGACTAATTTAAGAGGGTCACCGCCTTACTTACTAGCAGACAAAACTTCATATTTAATATTCTTCATCGTTTATAAACATAAATAATTGATGAGCAATATCACGCATAGGTATCTACAGTAAATAATTTTCCAAGGTATATTACTTGCAGTTAAGATAAATTTGAAAACCTTAGTTTTTGTTTAATTGAATAAGCCTATACGATGTCATTTTTATAAGATATTGACTCCTGCAAAGCATAGAGCTGTATTTACGTTTTCAATACTTGCTCTGTAAAACTATCTGCATTATCGGATTGCATGCTTTGTCACTCAAGCCTACGGTTGTTGCCCGCCTACAAGCTTGCGTATAATGCCCGCATTCCGGCTGCATTTTTTAGCCGCTAACTTGGATTTTAATAATGAAAAAACTCTCTGCAGTGCAAATAAAGCAGCAAGCACTTGTACTAAATACTGCTGAAAAATTAGAAGAACAAGGCCGCGCTGAGCTCCCAGGCATGCTGCAATGCTGGTTTGATGTGGAATATCACTTATTTCCAAGTTCATTACTGCTGTGCTTTCAGTTTGAAAACGAGCAAGCCTTAGCCGCCGCAGAGCCTGATTTATTAAAGTGGCAAAAGCGTTTAAGCGGCGCAATGCTTAAAAAAGGCGTTATTTTAAAAGATATGCGTAAACATTTAAAATTTACGCTCAAAGGGCCTGATGATTAATTAGGAAGATTTAAAACTATATTTTAGCTTACGCTCGTGTCGCCGCAAGCGCATAAAGCCATAATGAAAAGCCGTTGCATTACTGCAACGGCTTTTTACTTTTTATTAAAACTTAAAATAGAACCCATAGAGGTTAAATTCGCTTTTTTTATCAGCAAGTAATTGATCATTGAGCAATAAGAATGTACTTCAATATTAAAACGAAGGCTTGCTCGCTCAATACAGTATAAAAAACACTTCAAACCCTCATCACTAAAAAGGTATTTTTACGGCCTTCTCAACGTTTAATTACACTGTTAAACGTAGTTGGCTAATCAACAAGCTCCCGTATACCTTCATTATAGTAGTCACCGTTTTGTTTTCGATACTCATTAGGAATGTCGCCCACAATACTTTTAAACACGCGGTTAAAAGTGGCAAGAGAAGAAAAGCCACTCTCAAGTGCTATGCTTAAAATACTCCACTCTTTGGCCTGATTGTTTATTAATAACTTTTTTGCATATTCAACGCGGTATTGGTTAATAAATAAATTAAAGTTAGCCGCTTTATAGTGATAGCGGATTGCTCGACTAACTTTGTACTCAGGCACCATTAGCGCTTGTGCAAAATCTGAAATTTTGAGGTTGGCTTGTAAGTAAAGCTGCTGCTCATTGATTAGCTTTGTAATACCAACTATCAATTCAGGCTCTACATCTTGATTGCTGTTTTCATTTAGATTACTCGTGTCATTGTTAATAGTGCCCATATCATCTTCTTGCTTAAGCGCTTGGTTATTTATCACTCTTGCTTGAAGGGCCATGACTACTTGCATCGCTAATGTAATTAAAAGTGCAGATGAAGTTATGATAATGGGGTTATACAGCTCAATTTCAGCCGCACTAAAAATAAACTTAGGAAAAATACTTGCATTAAACACAGCTAAAACCCAAGCGCTCCCAAAGATGACTGATTGCACTTTTTGTGACTGTGTTTTTTTACTATAACCTCTAAACGCCTCCCAAAAAGAAAGCGCAAGGATACTTGATGAAAGCAATATGGTGACCTCATTCACCCCTTGCTTTAAGCGCCACATTATATCACTGGTAGGTAAAGGCTGAGGATCAAGGCTCACTAAGTAGTGCCATGTTTGATTAAACATGATCAAGCCGACAATGGTTGCAGCAAAAGTCACATGCCTGCGGGAAATTGGCGAATGCTCACGAAATAACGTTCTTGCAATCAGCCATGAAACATTACATGTTGCGCAAGTGAACAACCCAATTAAATATTGATACGCGCCAATACTTTGCGCACTGAGCTTTTGTGCTGCCACCATACAAAGGGAGCCACAAAATATCACAAATAAATAATGAACCAGCTGCTTATCTTTTTTCAGCGTATTTAAAAACATTAACCCCATACAAACAAAAAGAAGAAGATAATAAGGGGAATAATTTTGCATAATAGCGTGCTCTAAAAATGACGTTTTAACCAACAACGTGGCCTAAATTACATGGTACAAATTAACATGCATGTTGGCAAAAAAACTTTGTTAGTGAATGTGTATATACCACCCTAGCTAATTAAAAAAAATTATCAATATATCGTTGCCCAAATTCCGAATTTGAGAAGCAATCACCATGAAAGTCTTTATATTTGCGCTATTGAAAATATTTTCTGGAAAAGCACATGTTAATGCAAACAATAAAAAAAACGCCCAATGAGCTACTTGAGATGAGCAAAAAAATGTGGTTCACGTGCCTGTTGATGGCACAAATCTGCTTTGTTATTTACCTCGCCTTGGGATACGGGCTGACGGGGGTCACTACGGGAATATCTGGCTGGGGTCGTCTAAATAGCACCGCCTATGTTGCTAGCGATCCCACCGGTAATTCAATGTACGCGCTGCATGTGTTACTCGCCATCGTGATGATAATTGGTGGTAGCTTACAGCTAATACCTGCTATAAGAGCAAAGTATACTAAGTTTCACCGCTACAATGGTCGCGTGTTCGTAATGTTAGCCTGTACCATCTCTTTAGCAGGTATGTACCTTATGATAGCCAGAGGCACCGTTGGCAACACCTTGATGCATGCGTTGACTATGCTTGGTGGTTGCGTGGTTATTTTAGCGAGTATATTAGCCATACAAGCAGCCAGAAAGCGGAATATCACTCAACATAAAATTTGGGCGATACGTTTATACCTTGCAGCAAACGGCGTTTTATTTTTTAGGCTGATGATTTTTGCCTGGTTTTTAATATTCGGCTCACTAGGAATTGATACTGCAACGTTTACAGGTCCAACCGTGCTAACTATTAGCGTATGTTCTTATATTGTGCCGCTACTTATAGCTGAGTTAATCAGGTATGCAGGTAAAACGTCTAATAGAGTAATAATAATCCTCACAGCTGCTTTAATGATGTTGATATCCATTGTATTTTTAGTCGGCTTATTTGGTGTAGTGTTTGCAAGTTGGTACCCAGCGATAGTTGGCTAACGTAGTCAATAATCATTGAAAAAGAGAAACCGAAGTAGGTGGATAAATACAGTGTAAAAAACAGTTAAAAACATCATCACTCAAAAAGGGATTTTTTATTCTATTCATAGCGGTCTAGACATAGTAATTAACTCAGTGAGCAATAAACTATAAATCTAGATCCTTAATACATTAAGCAAAATTTGACCTCCTTGGTTTTTAACAAACAACAAAAGCAAATATCAGTCGATTCAACGTTAATTGGTTGCTCTGAGTTAGCAATCGTAGGATAGTAAATTACACATAAAAAATAGCTTTATCTTAGGAAAATTATGATCAAAGTATTATTAGCGACCAGCTTAATTGCCTCTTCATTCGTTGCTTTAAGTAATCCTTTAACTGTTGAAGAACAGCGCATCAACAAAGCCCATTCGGCAATGCCAAATGTTTTAAAAGCATTTACCCCACAAGTATCAAGTTTTGAGCAGCAATTTAAAGAGCTTAACAACTTTAAAAGTGCAAAAATATTAGTACAAAGCTTTAGTTTTGAACTGTGGGAAAGCGCCAAGCAACGCATAATAAAAACCAATAACTACGACGACCGAGAGCTTTACTGGGCGCGCCTGCTTTCAAGCAAAGTAATACGTACAACATCTCCTAAGTTTTCAATTACGCAGGCTCAACTAAAGACTTTACTAACCCTACTTGAGGAAGGCAGCAGAGGCCGCACCGATCTTGCTTTTTCATCAGGCAGCACTAAAAAAATATTACTTACAGGCTTTGACCCATTTTTACTCGATAAAAACATAAACCAAAGTAACCCCTCAGGTGTTGCGGCGTTATTACTCGATGGCCAAGTTATTAATTACAACGGCATCAGCGCAGAAATTAACACCGTTATGGTGCCTGTGCGCTACGAAGACTTTGATCAAGGCATAATAGAATCGCTACTTGCCCCCTACTATGCACTTAATAATGTAGACATGGTAGTTACCGTAAGTATGGGCAGAACAGAATTTGATTTGGAGCACTTTCCGGGTAAACGTCGCAGTGTAACCGCCCCCGATAATGCCAATATTGTGTATGGCGGAACGCAAACAAGCCCAGTAATACCAAAGCTTAATGGCCGACCACTCCCGGGCAACGAGTTTGTAAAATTTAGCTTGCCTGTAAGTTACATGCAACAAGCTAAAGGTCCTTATAAAGTTATCGACAATCACGAAGTCACCACGCTTGAAAAAACCTATAAAGCGCCTTCGTACGGCGATCTTAAAAATAGTATTGCGGTAAATGGCGGCGGCGGTGGTTACTTGTCTAACGAAATATCGTACCGAAGTATTCGCCTACGCGATGCGCTTAATTCAAGTATACCTACAGGGCACATTCATACCCCACGTATACAACAATTCGAACCTGAAACAGAAGCTAAAATAGTAAAACAAATAAAGGCAATGCTAGAGCAAAGCTTAGTAGCGCTATAGTTTATAACAACAAGTTTAAGCACATAATAAAGGGCAATAATATTGCCCTTTATTAAATGGGGTTACTAGAGGCAGGTTTTGCCTTTTTTCTTAATCACAAAAGGCAAAAAGAAAGACCAGACCTTGCTGATTTGAAAGAAGGACTCAAAAACTGTGGTCAAATTGTACTGACCTCTACATAATTTAGATTATTGTAAAAAAGTAATTTTTTAAGCGAGGGAGTGTTTATGTATGTAAAGTCGTTGTATTTAAAACTATTACCATGGGCTTTGCTTGCCCCATTATTTTTATCAGTATTATTTTGCGTTTATTTTTTTTCTGATTTTCCGATTTATACAGGAACAGAGAAATCTTGGCTTAATACAGCGCAAATTGTAAATGGAATATTAACTCCAATTCTTACGCTTTCTTCTATTATATTGTTAGGTTTAACATGGCTAACCACTAAAAAAGAGCTCAACTTTCAACTGTTAAAACAGCAAAAACGAGATGAACTAGAGCTTGTTATAAGACAGTCCAAAATACTGAATGACAAGATGATAGAGCAAACTCAAGTTATGAATATTATTAGCCCTGAACCAATTTTCGAATTCATTGAAGAGTTATATTTATTTGAACACCCTAGACTATCTAGTTACTACAAAGCTATAGCGCTATCTAATGAGTTAAAACTAAATTCAAAAGAATTTTTTTCTGAATTTATTTATACACATTTACAAAACACTAAAGAGTCACGATACAATCTCATTATTGAAGGCACCCGTATAAGTGTTTTATCTGGATTAAACCTTGATCTCACCAGGTATCTTGAGATCGTACTTTCAGATGAAACTGTTTCGATGAAAAGGGTATTTTTTGGCGTCTTTTCAATATTATATATGAGAGATTTGATGAAGCATCAAGAAGTGAAGTCTTTTAATTATTTGTTGAAAAAAATAAGAGACTGTAACCATAAATATCGAGATGAGATAAAAATAGAGTTTAAATTACTTTTTAATGAGGCAATAGCTGAGCGTTTGATACAGTTTAATGATGAGATCCCTAATGACTTCTTAAAAGTCTAGTTTTAAATTTATCTTACACTGGTCAATGTAGTAGCAAAAACACAAAACAATAGGTCGATTATTTGAACAGTTCATAACACTTCCTTCGCAAGTGTTATGGGGGCTTTAGGGAACTGCATGAAGGCTAAACCCTTTTATCATGCTATAGAAATAATTAACCCCTCGTAGGGCGCTGAGCTTACGGGTAGGGTGTTGTTACAAGCAACTATAGAGCTTAAAAGTATAATTTCAAGATATTTGTAGCTTTGGCTGATACTGGCACTAAACGATGACGGAGATACAAACCTAGGGCCTTAATTAAAACGCTTAAACTCATATGGCGCTCTTTATTCAAGCCATGTTGAATATTCACACCAATCAACATCATGGCTCGTTGTATAAGGTACAGTGCGTAGTCATATTTAAATTGAGTTTAAATAATAAAAACACTTGGTTTTTGAATGAAAAGCTCACCAAACAACCTCCTTGACCGGAGCTTTCTAATGGGTGACTACTTTGATCTCCAGAAGAACAGCCGTATTCCTGCGGCTGTTTTACCAATACTATTTTTTACTAAACTTTGGCTTGCCAATTTTAGTAAAAAATAACGCTATGACGATTATGAGCATTATTAAAAAAGTATAGGTACCTAAAAACTTAAAAGCTCCAAATGCAATCGCCACCAAAACGACACATAAAATTATAAAAAGAATATTTTTTAGCATACTATGCGTACCCTGCACTTAAAGCTGAAACGTTAGCTCGCGCACCATACGAAACTCTTGAGCGGTTTTTACTATCCAGTATTTGGGGGTTTTTTGCATAAAATTCAGATGAACCTTTAAAATCTAAGTTATTCTGACGCATAAAAACAAACAAATCTGATATGCGAGAGCCACAACCTAGAGAACGACCACTTGCGACGGCAATACTGCCAATGACTGCACCTGTGTATGCAGCAGCACTTATCGATGCAGCCACAGCTAGCTTCTCTAATGCAACAGTAGCCCCAATTAACTCAGCTATCGTTGCGCCTTTACCTAGTGTTGCTAGTGTTCCTGCCATAGTTGTTGCAGTAGCTATTGCTGTCTGGTATGTGTCAAATAAAGTAGACGGTACTGGTAGGCCAAGCTGCTTCATGTTTTCGGTAAAATACTTGTTAAAATCACCTGAAGTATAGCATTGATTCATTTTCATTCTTCCTTATGTAAGTTTGGTATTCCTTTTAAAAAATAATATATTAGTTCCCACATCAATACAATGCCTACAATTTAATCTTTAACAGTATTTTTAACTCTGTTTTTGCTTTAGTGTGGAAAGTCTGAAAATAAATAGTAAGTTCTAAATAGGTAACCCATTAGAAAAGGTAGGCCTCTTTGAAGTTATTTGAAGGATTAACTCATTTTTTATTCTAGTTTTTCAACCTTTCAGCTTTCCTCGATAAAGTATCAGCCTTTTCATAGCCACCAGCCTGTATAGATTCGGCTATCTGTGCATTAAGTTGAAAATACAGAGGGTCAGGTCTTGTTTTTACCAAGACCAAACACCAATCTCACGTTCAACACCCTTCCCCGTCATCACACCCTGAAAATAAGCAATTGATGAGTAATGCATTTCATGGATGAAAGCCATGCCTGCACATGGATGTGCTTTCATGGCGTTTACGTTCACATCAATTGTGGTTTGAAGGAAATAGCGTGATGCTCGGGTGGCGCTGAGAGTGTCCTGAGAGGGACCAGCGGCAGCCCCTCTTTGGCTGCCGTCGCCAGCGCGACTAAACTTTGAATAAGGTTTCTAATTTCTAGAAGCTTGAAACGTATTCGCGTTATCTGTAATAGTAATTTCAAACCTATTCGGGCTGCCGCCCGCGCGTCAGCAAGCTAAACGCCTACAATAAATAACACATACTCTTGGCTTTTGAGCGAGTAAGTATATTTGTGATTTGTTGGGATTCGTTTCACTATTCCCAACCTACGGCCATATTATTTATGGCTTATCTCCACGCACAAAAAAGCCGTTGCATTGCTGCAACGGCTTTTATAATTTTGATAAATTTTCAAACTATAATGGGACTTACTACCCATTAAAGTTCAAAAAATTAGTCTCTGCTCTTAGTCGCGATAAGTCTCTACCGCTGGGCATGAACACACTAAGTTACGGTCGCCGTATACGTCATCTATACGTGTAACCGTTGGCCAGAACTTGTCTTTAGCTACCGAAGGCACTGGGAATGCAGCGTAAAAACGGTCGTATGCACGGTCCCATTCGTTACCTAACACGTCAGCTTGTGTGTGCGGTGCAAACACAAGTGGGTTGTTTTCGCTTGACCATTCGCCAGAGATTACTTTGTCGATTTCACCTTTGATTGACACCATAGCTTCGATAAAGCGGTCTATCTCGCCTTTTGACTCAGACTCAGTTGGCTCAATCATCAATGTGCCCGCTACTGGGAACGACATAGTTGGTGAGTGGAAGCCGTAATCTTGTAGGCGCTTAGCTACGTCCATTTCAGTAATGCCTGACGCTTCTTTTAATGGGCGTAAGTCAACAATACATTCGTGAGCAACGCGGTTGTTGCGGCCACGGTATAAAATTGGGAAGTGCTGGCTTAACTCGTGCGTTAAGTAGTTAGCATTCACAATCGCCATTTCGGTGGCTTGTTTTAAGCCCTCTGAGCCCATCATGGTAATGTAAGCCCATGAAATAGGTAAAATAGCGGCTGAGCCGTAAGGCGCTGCCGATACTGCACCGTTGTTAATGTTTGTACCTGGTACGTTAATTACGCTGTGGTTTGGCATAAATGGCGCAAGGTGCGATTTAACACCAATTGGGCCTACACCTGGGCCGCCGCCGCCGTGTGGAATACAAAACGTTTTGTGTAAGTTTAAGTGCGATACGTCTGAGCCAATAAAGCCTGGGCTTGTTACGCCCACTTGTGCGTTCATGTTTGCGCCGTCCATGTAAACTTGGCCGCCGTGCTCATGAATAATGTCACAAATTTCGCGAATAGTTTCTTCGTAAACACCGTGTGTAGATGGGTAGGTGATCATAATACACGATAAGTTTTCAGACACTTCTTCAGCTTTCGCTTTAAGATCGGCCATGTCTACGTTACCGTTTTTATCACAGTTAACTACCACAATTTTCATGCTGGCCATTTGCGCAGATGCAGGGTTTGTACCGTGCGCTGAGCTTGGGATTAAACATACATTACGGTGCGCATCGCCGCGTGACTCGTGGTATTTACGAATCGCAATTAAGCCTGCGTATTCACCTTGTGCACCAGAATTTGGCTGTAGTGAAACCGCATCGTAACCGGTAATGTTAACTAGCCAGTCGTGCAGCTCGTTAATCATTATTTGGTAACCTTCTGCTTGGTCTAGCGGGCAGAATGGGTGAAGGTTTGCAAATTCAGGCCATGTAATTGGGATCATCTCAGCGGTCGCGTTTAGTTTCATGGTACATGAACCTAATGAGATCATTGAGTGGTTAAGCGCTAAATCTTTGTTTTCAAGGCGCTTAATGTAGCGAAGTATGTCTGTTTCGCTGTGGTAGCTGTTAAAGTTTGGATGCGTTAATACTTCGTCATCACGCACTAAACTAGCAGGAATAGAGTCGCTGCCGTTTGCTTCAATATCGGCTGCGATGCTATCTACACTTAGGCCGTGGCCTTCGCCTAGTACAATATCAAATAACTGCGCTACGTCTTCACGTGTTGTGGTTTCTGATACTGAAATTGAGTATTCGCCATCGTGGTTTGTAGCAAAGTTAACGCCTTGTGCAATGGCACGTGCTATTACGTCGTCTTTACTGTCGCTTACTACTGTTAGCGTATCAAACCATGTGCTGTGCTTAAGTGCGATGCCTTTAGCCTTTAGTCCAGCAGCTAAAATATCAGCAAAGCGATGTATACGCTGCGCGATAGTTTTTAAGCCTTGTGGGCCGTGGTACACCGCGTAAAACGCGGCCATGTTGGCAAGTAATACTTGTGCTGTACAAATGTTTGAGTTGGCTTTGTCGCGGCGAATGTGTTGTTCGCGCGTTTGCATTGCCATACGTAGTGCGTCGTTACCTAAACGGTCTTTAGATACACCAATAATACGCCCTGGTAATGAACGTTTGTATGCGTCACGTGTTGCAAAAAATGCAGCGTGTGGACCGCCGTACCCCATTGGTACGCCAAAACGTTGAGCCGAACCAAGTACTACGTCGGCACCTAGTTTACCCGGTGCTTTTAATAGTAATAAACTCATAATGTCGGCAGCAACACAGGCAATTGCCTTTTTGCTTTGTACGCCAGCAATTAGGTCGGTTACATCTACTACTTCACCCGATGTAGATGGGTATTGGAAAAGCGCACCAAAAATGTCGTGGTTAACGGCATCTGCTGCTTTACCTACAATTATTTCAAAGCCAAACTGCTCAGCACGGGTGCTTACTACGTCAATAGTTTGTGTGTGTACGTCGTCGGCGATAAAAAAGGCATTGGCTTTTTTAGCTTTAGATACGCGTTTTGCAAGGCCCATTGCCTCTGCAGCTGCGGTTGATTCGTCAAGTAACGAGGCGCTTGCTAAATCAAGGCCTGTTAAATCTAGGGTCATAGTTTGAAAATTTAATAACGACTCTAAACGCCCTTGCGCAATTTCTGGCTGGTACGGCGTGTACGCTGTATACCAACCTGGGTTTTCTAGTACGTTACGTAAAATTACGTGCGGTACGTGCGTTGGGTGGTAGCCTTGGCCAATGTACGATTTGAAAACTTTATTTTTGCTTGCTACCGATTTTAAGTAGCTTAATGTTTCAACTTCAGTACGGCTTTCGCCAACTGTTAATGGCTGCTCTAAGCGAATGCTTGCAGGTACAGTTTGGTCGATCAGCTCTTGCACACTTGATACTTCTAAAGCACTTAGCATATCGCTTACTTGTGCTGGGCTAGGCCCAATATGGCGGCGAATAAAATCTTGCTTTTGCTCTAGTTGTTCAAGAGATTTGGCGTTTGACATGAGTCTAGATTCCTATGATCCTAAATACTAATGGGTAATTAGTATGATTAAAATATGTGATGATTTAATAACTTGCTTTGTATGGGGGTAAGCTGTTAAATCATAAAAGCCCCATAAATACTCAGTGGGGCTTTTGTTATCTGCTAAGAGTGATTACTCTTCGTCGATAGTGTTAGCGTAATCTTCTGCGCTAAGTAGGTTTTCAAGCTCTGACTCGTCAGATGCTTTAATACGGAATAACCAACCGTCGCCGTAAGCGTCGTTGTTAACCGTCTCTGGTGCGTCTTCTAGCTCTTCGTTAATAGCAACAATTTCGCCTGCAATTGGCGCGTAAATGTCTGATGCTGCTTTAACCGACTCAGCTACTGCACAGTCTTCGCCCGCGTCTACTTCGTCGCCAACTTCTGGTAATTCAACAAATACCATGTCGCCAAGAAGCTCTTGCGCATGCTCAGAAATACCAACAGTAAATGTACCGTCACCTTCGTTACGAACCCATTCGTGTGAAGAGGCATATTTTAAATCGCTAGGGATATTGCTCATTGTTTTGTCCTTTGGTTTATATTGGGAGGATACCAATCACAATAATTATTGTGATTGGTATAACCAAATTTTTAAATTATTGATTTGCCGTTACGTACAAAGCTAGGCTTTACTACTTTAACGTTAACTAATTTTTTGCGCATTTCTACTTGGGCTGTATCCCCTATTGAACGCGGTACACGTGCAAGGGCTACACTAAAACCAAGCGTTGGTGAGAAAGTACCTGAGGTAATGACCCCTTCACCACCATCAACAATTACTTTTGAGCCGCTACGCAATACGCCTTTTTCTTCAAGCACTAGGCCAACAAGTTTGTCAGTGCTTTTTTCAGCGCGTTGCTTAACAAGTACGTCACGACCAATAAAGTCACGATCTTCAGGTTCCCATGCAATGGTCCATGCCATGTTAGCTGCAAGTGGCGATACGCTTTCGTCCATATCTAGGCCGTAAAGGTTCATACCTGCTTCTAAACGTAGCGTGTCGCGTGCACCTAAACCAGCTGGCGCTACACCTGCATCTAGCAGTTGTTGCCATAAATCGGCAGCTTGATCGTTCGGCACTACAATTTCGTAACCGTCTTCGCCAGTATAACCCGTTGTGGCAATAAATAAATCACCTACTTGAACACCAAAAAACGGCTTCATACCTTCAACAGCGGCTTGTTGCTCAGCATTTAACAGTGTGGCTGTTTTTGCTTTAGCGTTAGGGCCTTGCACTGCAATCATTGCAAACTCAGGGCGCTCAGTAACAGTTACCTCAAAGTCGCTCGATACGTTGGCTAGGTGCGCTAAGTCTTTTTCGCGTGTTGCTGAGTTAACAACTAGGCGATAAAAGGTTTCGCTAAAGTAGTAAATAATTAAGTCGTCAATTACGCCGCCTTGCTCGTTAAGCATACCTGTGTAAAGTGCTTTACCAGGGACTGTTAATTTTGCAACGTCGTTTGCTACTAACTTGCGTAAAAATGCTTTTGCTTGAGGGCCTTCAATATCAACAATGGTCATGTGTGATACGTCAAACATACCTGCATCGGTACGCACGGCATTGTGTTCTTCTATTTGTGAGCCGTAGTTGATTGGCATTTCCCAGCCATGAAAATCAACCATTTTTGCGCCTGCTTCAAGGTGCTTAGCATGTAGTACAGTTTTAGAAGTCATAACATTCCTTCACGTTTTAAATTAACCCTGTGCGGGCGTGGCTTAAATTAGGTCTAAAACAGATAAGCACATGTGTGTTTACCTGTTAGTTATTTGTGTTTAGGCAGCTTCGCCATGCATAAGTGCAAAACCTTGTGCTTGCATATAGCTTTGCCATTTTTGTAGTTCTTGTTGTTTAGCGACTAATACGAAATGTTGTTCGTCATTTTTGTCTATTGCGGTAATAAATACATCGCCGCTTTGAGCACCGTAACATAATTGCGGATTTGATAAACGCAGCCCCGGCGTTAATTTAAACGCGTCGATTAATGCGTCAAATGCGTTATTTCCGCTTAGGGTAAATGTAGAAAGGTCGGTGCGTATTACGTAGTCAATATCAAAACGAAGCTGTTGCTCGTTTATAAGTGCTTGTAATTGCAGGCTTGCGCTGTGAGGTAATACAAATCTGTATGCAGTTTCACTAAAGTAGTAAACAGCAAAGCTGTACTGAGAGTTGTAGTCGCCATCAAGGGTGCCTTTTAAGCCTAAACCGCTGGCGGTTAGCTTAGTTAAATCTAGGCCTAAAATAGTGCTTAAAAACACACTGGTTTCGGTGCCACTAAAATCCATTACAACGTGAGCATTGCTAGTTTGCAAAGCATTAGTAACCGCACTACTTGCATTGCTGTGACGGGCAAACATTATTGGGTTAAAAGTCATAACAAACACCTGTGTATTTTTGATTCCAAAAGTATATTGCGCACGTCTATCAACAACAAATTGTAATTTTTTATCAATTGATAAATAATACTTATATATATGGCCGTATAAATTGTAATTTTAAATATGAAAAACATATCAACCGATGGTTTACGTACGTTTGTAATGGTAGTTGAGGTAGGCGGTTTTGCTAAAGCAGGCGATTTGCTGGGCCTTTCGCAGCCAGCTGTAAGCTTACAAATAAAGCGCCTAGAGGATATGATTGGCTATAAACTATTTAAAAAACAAGGCCAACGCCAAGTGCTTAACCAGTACGGTGAGCTATTACTGCCTATGGCAAAACAAATGATGCAACATAACGATGCTATTTTGCAGCAGTTCACCTCTGAAAACATTGCCGGTAAAGTGCGCTTAGGTATACCGAGCGAATTTGCGGCGCGCATACTCCCCTCTATTATTGGCGACTTTGTAGCGTTTTATCCTGAGGTGTCGTTAGAGGTTAAATCGCGCTTGAGTAAGCATTTGCTTTCGGCTTCAAGGCAAGATCAGTTTGATTTAGTGCTTGCCCTTAATGAGCGACTCAACTCTGATAAATTTCCAATTTTTATGCAAGACGAGCTTGTATGGGTAGGCGACCTATCACTTGCAAAAAATGCAGTTGTGACCTTAGTTACAGCGCCCGAGGGCTGTATTTATCGTCGTAGAGCCATTGATGCATTAAAAAATGCAGGCATAAAATACCGCATTGTTTACAGCAACGCCGATTTAACCGGCCTTATTGCCGCTTTAAAAGAAGGGTTGGGTATTACAGTACTTGCTAAAAGCACTGTGCCTAGCGATCTTAACTTTCAAATTCAAACAAAACACTTACCAAGCTTAGGCAGTATAGGTATTAGCTTAATTAAAAGCGGTGGCGAATCGGAGCACGCTGTAGATAAACTGGCTGAATTTATAGCGCTGAGGCTTGGTTAGCTCAATATACAAAACCGATACTTAAGAATGAACGTTAAACTAACACTGCCATACAAAAGAAACAATTTAGTTAACAAAGTAGCATAAGTGAGTGTTTTTAATTCTAAAAAACTGAACTATTAAACAGTTAATAACATTGATTCGTATTCGTTAACGTGTTCAAATTACGCCAATTAAAATAATTGACATGATCAGGACACACAATGACCTCTAAGTTTTTAGTATCTACCCTTGCAACTGCAATTGCTTTGTCTTTTAGTGCTACTGCAATAGCACAAGGCAGTTCTAACCAAGATCAGCGTTTTGAACAAATTACAGTTATTGGCTCACAGCAAGCTATTAATGATATTCCTGGTTCTGCGACGTTTATTACTGACGAAGAACTGCAAAAATTTGAATACACCGATATCTCACGTGTTTTAGCCTCTGTTCCAGGTGTATACGTGCAAGAAGAAGACGGCTACGGCCTTCGTCCTAATATTGGTATGCGCGGTACAGGTACTGGCCGTAACGATAAAATATCAGTAATGGAAGACGGTGTATTAGTTGCACCTGCTCCTTACTCTGCACCTTCAGCTTACTACTTCCCTACTATGGGCCGTATGGAGTCTATTGAAGTATTAAAAGGCGCAGCCTCTGTTAAGTACGGCCCGCGTACTACGGGTGGTGTTTTAAATTTACTTTCTCGCAGTTTACCCACTGAGGCAAATAGCTCAAAAGCGATGGTAGATGCAGCCCTTGGCGGCGACGGTTACTACAAAGGCCACGCTTACTTTGGTAAAGAAAAAAACAACACAGCGGGTTTAATTGAAGTATTTACTTATGGCGCCGACGGATTTAAAGAGCTGCCAGTAGGTAGCGACAATACTGGCTTTGAAAAAACAGATGTACTATTAAAGTTTGGCCACACGTTTGGTAAAAACGATGCGCATAGCTTAGAGCTAAAAGTAAAATACTCTGATGAAACATCTGACGAAACGTACATGGGTTTAACTGAAGAAGATTACAAATCAAACCCTAATCGTCGTTATGCAGCATCGCAAAACGATGAAATGAACACTCGCCATAATGCTTACCAACTTAACTATGCGTACCAATTTGGCGAAGGTTACGAGTTATTAGCAACCGCTTACTTAAATGATTTTCATCGTAACTGGTATAAAGCAAGCAGTGTAGGTACAAGCACGCTTGAGCAGTACAGCGAATTTGAAGCAAACCCAACGAGTGAAGGCATTGAGGGTATTGGCGTAAAAGCGAATAACCGTGATTACCAAGCAAAAGGTATTCAGTCTGAGTTACACATACCTGCAGGCGATCACTACGTGACTGTTGGCGTGCGTTACCATGAAGACGAAATGGATCGTTTTCAGTGGCAAGATACGTACACGCTAAATCAAGATTTAAGTATGACGCTAACATCGCAAGGTATCCCAGGTTCAGATAGCAACCGTGTAGATAGTGCCGATGCGCGTACTTTGTTTGTTCAAGACGAGTGGACAATAGACGCTTTAGTAGTAAGTGCTGGCCTTCGTTATGAAGACATTACGATTACGCGTGAAGAGTGGTCTAAGTCAGATCCAACGCGCAGCAATGGTTTAACTAAAAATATATCTAACGATACTGAAATTTTAGTTCCGTCACTTGGTGCTACTTACACACTTAACGAAAACGTAACACTACTTGCGGGCATTCAAAAAGGTTACGCACCTGCGGCGCCGGGTAACGCTGACCAAGACGAAGAAGAAAGTGTAAACCTTGAGTTTGGTTCGCGCTTTAACGCCGCTGGATTTACAGGTGAAGTGATTGCGTTTTTCTCAGATTACGACAACATGCACGGTAACTGTACAGCTGCTGTTGGCTGTAGCGACGATAACATTGGCGATCAATACAACTACGGTGAAGTAGAAGTATCGGGCTTTGAATTTAGTGCTGCACGTACGTTTGCCACTGACGCGGCGATGTTCCCTGTAAAACTAACTTACACTTACACAGATTCAGAGTTCCAAAACGATTTTGATTCTGAAATTTGGGGTTCGGTAGAAAAAGGCGATGCAATGCCATACGTACCAGAAAACCAAGTAGCCCTTTCGTTAGGTGCTGAGTTTTCAGCTTTTGTGATTAACAGCCAAGTGCGTTATGTATCAAGTGCGCATGCTGATTTAACTGACTCAGGCTTAGATGCCATTGATAGCCGTGTAGTATGGGATTTAGCCGCTAAATACTTAATTGATGAAAAACAAAAAGTTTACCTAACCGTAGATAATCTGTTTGATAAAACCTATATCGCTAACCGCGCTAATGGTGGTATTCAGCCAGGTAAGCCACGTACAGTACAGGTAGGCTACACATATAGTTTTTAAGTTTTAAAGCTGGTTAAACGGTTCACTAACAGCGTTAATAATTTTTTATGTAAGAGTACTACACATCTAAATTATTGCCTTGTTATTAAACCGTTTACCTGCGCTTTGTATGAGATAAACAGTTCGCTAACAGCGTTAATAATTTTTTATGTAAAAGCACTACACATCTAAATTATTGCCTTGTTATTAAACCGTTTACCTATCGCTATAATCGAGTATCAATTGATATAAAATTAAAAGCGTAAATTACAGATACAAAAAAGCCGAGATTGAATTTCAATCTCGGCTTTTTTAATACATTAAACTGTATTAGTTATTTGCGTTACGTTGGCGTAATACTTCAAATAAACAAATGCCTGTAGCTACCGATACGTTTAAGCTTGAAACCGTGCCCGCCATTGGTATTTTAACGAGCATATCGCAATGCTCACGCGTTAAGCGTCGCATGCCCTCGCCTTCTGCACCCATAACAATAGCCATTGGGCCTGTTAAGCTTGCATCAAATACGTGGTTATCAGTTTCGCCAGCAGTACCTACAACCCAAACGCCTGCGTCTTTAATTTCGCGCAGTGTACGTGCAAGGTTAGTAACTTGAATAAGCGGTACTGTTTCAGCTGCGCCACAGGCCACTTTACGTGCAGTGCCGTTAAGCTTAGCTGAGCGATCTTTAGGTACAATTATAGCGTGAACGCCTGCGGCGTCTGCACTACGTAGGCATGCACCTAAGTTATGCGGATCGGTTATGCCATCTAGCACAAGTAAAAACGGTGTGTCTTCACGCGCGATGATCGCATCTAAATCTTTTTCGTTAAACGTTGGTGCAGCTTTAACGTTTGCAATAATGCCCTGATGTTGCTCACCTTTTGATTTGCTATCAAGCGCTTTACGCTGCATAAACTGCACTGAAATACCAAACTTACGTGCTTCATCAATAATCGGTGTTGAGCGTTTATCGTCACGACCTTTAAGGGCGTAAATTTCTATAAAACGCTCAGGCTCACTTTCTAAAATTGCTTCAACAGAATGAAAGCCAAAAATTAATTCATTACTCACGTATTATCTGCTCCTGGGCTATTACGTTTACGGGCATTTTTGCCTGGTCTTTTAGGCTTTTTAGCTACCTTTTTCTTTGGTTTTTTCTTAGCTGTACCATCAGCTGCTTTTACTGCTTTTTTACTAGCAGGCTTGCCTTTACTCGCTGGCTTTTTTTTGCCCTTTGGTTTTACATCATCAGTAGATGATTTACCCGGGATTTTACCTGCTTTTAATTGCGAACGAACACTTGCAGGTGCATAGCCAGATTTACCCGCGCCTTTAGCACCACGGCGGCGTGAATATCTATCTTGTGCTACATCGCCTTTAAGCGTTAAGTTTATACGGCGCTCGTCTAAACTTACCGATGCAACTTGCACTGTCACTTTATCGCCAAGGCGATAAACTTTATGTGTGTGCTCACCTATTAGGGTGTGTTTTGCAGCGTCGTGCTGGAAGTATTCATCACCTAAATTAGTAACATGAATAAGCCCGTCGATTTGTAAATCGTCTAGGCGTATAAACAAACCAAAATTAGTTACCGATGAAATAACCCCGTTAAACTCATCGCCAACGTGATCTTGCATAAACTCACATTTAAGCCAGTCGGCAACTTCACGCGTTGCATCGTCTGCACGGCGCTCTGTTGTTGAACACTGCTCGCCTAATTGATCTACTTCATCGTCGGTATAAGCATACGCGCCTGATGTTTGTTGACCTTGTGCTTTTATTACCGCTTTAATTGCGCGATGCACTACTAAATCTGGGTAACGACGAATTGGCGATGTAAAGTGTGCATAAGCCGAAAGCGCTAAACCAAAGTGGCCTATGTTATCTGGCTGATATACAGCCTGCTTCATTGAACGAAGTAACATAGTTTGAATAAGCTCAGCTTCTGGGCGGTCGCCTAAGCGAGCTAATACTTGGGTTATTTCTTTTGGTGTTGGCTCATCACTTAACGTGCTTTGAATACCAAGCTCACCTAAAAACTTAGTAAAGTTACCTAGCTTTTCTTGATCTGGTTCGTCATGCACACGATAAAGCGCACTCGCTTCGTGTTTTTCGAGTAATTTAGCCGCCGAAACGTTGGCTAAAATCATACACTCTTCAATGAGTTTGTGCGCGTCGTTACGAATAACAGGCACTATTGATTCTATTTTACGTTGTGCGTTAAATACAAAGCGTGTTTCGAGTGTTTCAAACTCAATAGCTCCGCGCTCTTGGCGAGCACCTTTAAGCGCCATATACATTTGCTGTAGGTCAGTTAAATGCGGCACTACGGCTGAGTATTCATCGCGTAGTTTTTCATCACCTTTTAAAATAGCGTTTACTTTGGTGTAAGTTAAACGGGCGTGAGAATTCATCACGGCTTCGTAAAACTTATAACCCGAAAGCTTACCCGCATCCGATACGGTCATTTCGGCAACCATACATAAACGATCTACTTTTGGATTAAGTGAACATAAACCGTTAGACAGCACTTTTGGCAGCATAGGAATTACTTGCTCAGGAAAATACACTGAGTTACCACGTGCTATGGCTTCTTTATTAAGCGGCGTGTTCATGCCTACATAATGCGATACGTCGGCAATGGCAACCCATAAGCGCCAACCACCTGATTTTTTACGTTCACAATATACTGCATCATCAAAGTCGCGTGCATCTTCGCCATCAATAGTGACAAGCGGTAAATCACGTAAATCTACACGGCCTTCTTTATCAGCGTCTTCAACAAATTCGCCAAGGTGAGCCACTTGTGCTTCTACTTCTTCTGGCCAAACATGAGGAATATCGTGATTACGAAGCGCTACTTCAATTTCCATACCTGGGGCTAAATGCTCGCCAAGTACGTCAACCACTTTACCCACAGCATTCATATTACGACTAGGGTTTTGAGTGATTTTAACCTGCACCATTTGGTTATGGCGGGCACCGTTTTCGTTGCCTGGTAAAATCATTATATCTTGGGTGATGCGCGGATCTTCAGCGACTACAACGGCCATGCCGTGTTCAACAAAGTAACGCCCTACTATAGGTGCGCGCTCGTTGGTAAGCACTTTAATAATGCGGGCATCACATTTTGAGCCAGAGCCACGTTTTGTGCCTTTAGCTAGTACAATGTCGCCATGTAACACCATGTTCATTTGGTGCTTAGCTATAAACCAATCTTTGCTCTCGCCTTCAACTTCTAAAAAGCCAAAACCGTCTCTGTGGCCTATTACTTTGCCTTTAGTTAAACCGGCTTCGTCTATTAAGGCGTAACATTTAAACTTATTGAAATACAGTTGCCCGTCGCGCTCCATAGCACGAAGGCGGCGTTTAAATGCTATTTGGCGCTCTTCATCGTTTACCGCAAGCTCTTCGCATAATTGTGCGTAGTTAGCTGGTTTTGAACGCTCTTGAAGGTGAGTAAGTATAAACTCACGGCTAGGGACTGGGTTTTCGTACTTTTCTTGTTCTCGACTGAGATTTGGATCTTGGTTTGACATTCACTATCTTGTTAGTTGGTTATGTAGGTATTTTAACCCATATACGTAAAATGAGACAGGTAAAAGCTATTAAACTTTTACCAACTTAATTTTGTGTTTAAAAATATAAGATAACAGGACTTAACACGTCCTTAATTATGCTGCGTGTTTGTTTCAAAAAAAAGTTAAACACGCAGGATTTTAGTCTACTTTTTCTGTAGGTTTTTCCAGAGCAGTTTACTAATATTTTCTATAAATGCTGGGTCTTCTTGTTTTATCGTTTGTAAAATCTGTTTGTTTATTTGTGTTTTATTTTGAGCATAAATCCAACGATTTTTATTAAATTGCTGTGCAAATTCAAGTACACCAGCTTGTAGATCTTCGTTATTAGTAAACACTTCTTCTATTACATTGTTTTTTAAAAGATCGCTTGCACCAACACGCTGCCCAGACATAGCTAAGCGGTTAAAGTAGGTGTGAGGAATTGCTTTATGAATAATAGGGATCATAGAAGGCACAAACGGGACGAGTACATCAACCTCAGGAAAACAGAAAAAGCCTTTGTCTGATTTCATAAATCTAAAGTCACACGCACACGCAAGTACAGCACCATTACCATAAGTATGGCCGTTTAGCGCTGCTATAATAGGCATCGGAAAGGTAACAATACGCTTTAATAGCTGAGTTATTTCAAGCATAAAGTTAGCGATATCTGTAGGTGTGTTACTTGAGTTAGACATCCATTGTAAGTCGATTCCAAGTGACCAGTTTTTATCACTCGATGATGTTAATACTACCGATGTAATGGCTTGGTTACTTTCAATGTTATCTAGGTGTTGGTTAAGTTGCGCTAAAAATGCGGGGTTGTGGCGGTTTTCAGCGGTGTTCATGGTTAATATAGCGGTGTTATTTTCGTTTTTAAACTCTATTAATGCTGTCATTAAACTCTCACTTGTTGTTTTTTAGCGTAACTTTAAGCGCTGTTCGTTACTTTTATAAGTAACATAGTAATACTTTACTTATAATTTATAAACCCAAAACAAGTTAAGAGCCCCTCTGCGTTATTTGTGTGGCTTATGGGTATCGCATTAAATTAGAGAGTTATTTGACGCGATAGCAAATTTGTTTTTAATAAAATGGATACTAAAGCCAGCCTTTTTGCCTTGCAATACGCGCGGCATCTACGCGGTTTGTAGCGTTTAGCTTTGCGATTGCATCAGACAAATAGTTACGCGTAGTGCCTTCGCTTATAAAAAGCTGCTTAGCAATCTCACTTGTTTTAAGACCATCGCTTGCAAGCTTGAGTGCTTTGCGTTCTTTGTCGGTCAGTGGATCGGCATCGTCTAGGGCGTTAATAGCAAGCTCTGGGTCTATTACCTTTTGCCCTTGCATTACTTTTTTGAGCGCGTTGATAAGCTCATCGCTCGGGGCTTCTTTTAATATAAACCCTTTAACACCCGCACTTAATGAGCGCCTTATATAACCCGCTCGTGAAAACGTGGTCATTATTACCATTTTTATATCAGGAAATTTTACCGCTATTTGCTCACTCAGCTCTATGCCATTCATATTTGGCATTTCGATATCGGTTAAAATAATATCAGGCATGCTGTCGTCTGTAAGGCTAGTTATTGCTGTTAGCGCATCTTGGCCGTTACTTGCTTGGCCTATTACCTCAATATTAAAATCAAGGCTTAGCAAAGCAGCAACTGCGTCGCGAACCAGTGCTTGATCTTCCACTAAATATACTTTGATCATTGTAAATCCTTAGCTGTAATTGGCAGTATTACATTTAAAGTAAAGCGCTCGCCACATGTAAAACTAGCACTACCATTAAGTTGCTCTGCGCGCTCTTTTATACCGGTTAAGCCATTGCCTGCGTTTAACGTGCTGCAAGGAGCGTGGTCGATAACCGTTATAAGTAATTGCTGCGCTGTTTGCTCTATATTTATTTCGCTGTTTTTTGTACTGCTATGGCGCAGTAGATTAGTAACGGCTTCTTTAATAATAAGCCCTGCTAGCCCTTCTACTTTAGCGGGCAAAGTATTTAAAACCACGTTAAATGTAACGTTAAACTCTTGCTCTATAAGCCTTTGTTTAAGCTGCGCCAGCTGACTAACTAAATTAAGCTGTTTTAAATCACTAACGGCGTTTCTTACGTCGCTTAACAGTTGCCTAGCAAGATCAGCAACTTGTGCTATTTCGTTATTTGCCTGCTCATATCGCTCACCTTGGTTTAACTTATTGGCAAGCTCTGCTTTTAACGCAATTGATGAAAGTGAATGACCTAAAATATCGTGCAGGTCGCGCGCTATTCGTTCACGCTCAGCAATGGCAGCTAATTGCTCTAATTGGTTAGCGCTTTCTTGCTCGCGCATTTTGTGCAGCCGCTCTTTTTGACTAGCTATACCAAAGGCAAATAATGCGGCTGAAATTAATAATGTGCCTGCTAAAAAATATTTTACATTTTCCATATCAGCTAAGTAGGCGCTTAATAACACCGCAAAAGCAATACCAAATACTGCGTATACCCTGTGCCTTTTACTATACGATTCACCCGCTATAAAAGTGATAAATCCGTATAAGGTAGACGTGCCTGTGGTATAAAATGTAGCGCTAAAACAAACCACTAACATCATTATAAACAGTTTAGAGATAGCTTTTGTTTCACAGTTCATGGCTTTTATATAAAGCAAAATAAATACAATATAAAACGCCACACTCATTACAATTGTGTTTACTGGCAAATGCGATAAGTTAAAAAGAGTGGGTAATAAATAAAACCCCGTAAAAATTAATGGCGCGTACTTCCAAAAATTTTTATCTGCTGGTTTTGAAAGTGTGTTAGCTTCACTCATACCCATACCTCTAAGTTATTATTTTTATTTAAAGCACTATTTTTATTAATAAATATAAATAACACAAAAACACTAATGAGTATAAAGTAATCATTTATTGAAACACTAAAGCTAATTGATTCCAAAAACTCGCTAATCGCCAAGCTTATTAAAACGAATGTATTCATAGCAACCTCCAAGTAAGTAAGGTAACTATGCCAAAGCCCAAAATTAATAAGAGTGTGAAATGTCATTAACTTTGCTGACAATTGTCATGTTTTATAAATTTCATCCTGTAGGCGTTCGTCCAGTGATAACATATTAAAAAAAGGAGATGATGTTTAAATGCAGCCACAACAGCAAAGTTTAATTTACTTACATATTGCCGTATTACTTTTTGGGGGCACTGCCCTTTTTGCAAAACTAATTGGTTTAAATGCGCTTGATATTACTGTTTATAGAACCGCCATTGCTGGTATGGCTATTTTCGCCATGCTGTACTTTCAAAAAAAACAAATAAAGCTCAACAAGCCAAAAGACTATTTAATAGCGCTATTTTTAGGTGTTGCAGTAGGCTTACATTGGGTAACTTACTTTGCAGGCATGCAAATGGCAGGTGTTACTATTGGTATGCTGGCTTTTTTTAGTTACCCCGTGATGACGGTTTTTTTAGAACCACTATTTAATAAAAGTAAGCCCCAAGCAAAAGATATAATAAGTGCAGCTGTTGTAGTCATGGGCATATATTTACTCGTGCCAAGTGCCGATTTAGGTGACGATGTAACCCTTGGTGTAATTACCGGGATTGTATCGGCTTTGTTTTTCTCAATTAGAAATATTACCCACAAGCGCTACTTTAGCCAGTACGGCGGCCCACAAACTATGTTTTACCAAACCTTAGTGGCAAGTTTAATGTTATGCGCATTTATTGAAGTTCCTGTGTATGAGGTTAGCGACCACGACCTAATTTTAATTGCTGTGGCGGGTATTATTTTTACGGCTACACCGCACTCGTTATTTGCAGCCAGTTTAAAACATTTATCTGCAGCAACTGCGGGGTTAATTTCTTGCTTACAACCACTTTATGGCACAATACTGGCTATAGTAATTATTCATGAACGCCCTACTTTAATGACCCTCCTTGGCGGTGCGCTTATTGTTAGTGCTGCATGTTTTGAAACCTGGTCTATCACTAAAAAGGCTCGACAATGAAAGTATTTGCACACCGAGGTGCCAGCGGCGATTACCCCGAAAACACTAAAAGCGCAATTTTAGAAGCACTAAAAGCGGATGTTGATGGCATTGAGGTTGACGTTCAAAGTGCGCTTGATGATTACATGATTATTCATGATTCGTGGCTCGATAGAACCACCAACGGAACAGGTAAAGTAAGGGCCTTTAATGCCCAAGCTTTATTTAAATTAGATGCGGGCAACGGCGAAAAAATACCTACGCTTCAGCAATTACTAGATTGGAATAACAATAAAACATTATTAAATTTAGAGCTTAAACACACCTTTGAGCTTGAAAAGTTTGCAGCTGTACTTGAGAGCAATATTGCAGCTGGCAACATATCAAAAGATAACGTTTTAGTGTCGTCGTTTGATCATCATCAATTACAGTTCCTAAAAAAAGCACTACCATGGCTTAAAATAGGCGCACTTACATCGTCGATTCCTCTACATTATGCAAAATTTGCTCAAGAGCTAAATGCATTTAGTGTTCATGTAGATAAAAGCTTTGTAAATAAAGCATTTGCAGATGATGCTAAAAAACGGGGCCTAAAGATTTATGCTTATACGGTCGATAAAGAACAAGATATATCACTGATGCTTGAGTATGGCGTAGATGGAATTTTTACTAATTACCCCGCGCAAACTAAAGCTTATTTAGCGTCGAAATAGCAAAGGTAGCTTACCCATTGCTAATAAAATTACAGGGCTTGAGTTTAATGAGTGGTTTTATGAAAATTTATAATTATGTAGAACAAACATTCTTTTTTACGCTAACCCGTAAAATAGTTGGCAACTTGAGCTTTGTATTTTTGTTTCAAGCAATTACATTATTTTGGTTATACCAAAGCTTAAGCGAACAACAGCAAAGTACAGGGCTATTTTGGTTGCTAACTTTAGTGATTATATTTGGCTTTGTTTTTACTCTTTTTTATATGCGCTTTTTAATTGTACGCCCTGTAACTGCAATGCGAGATACCTTAATACAAATAAACCAGCAAGATGCCAATTTAGCAGCCAAGCTCCCTCATTTTTCTTACGATGAATTTAAAGATTTAAGTACGCAGTACAACCTATTTACTACTCATTTAAGTGAGCTATTAAGTACTACGCACAATAGCGCTCAAGCTAGTGCTCACAGTAATACCCAAGTGACTGAGTCTATGCAAAGTACTGAGCAATTAAGTGAGCAGCAAATTAATTTAAGCCACAGTATTATTAATGCCAGTATGCAAATAACTCAAAGCTTACAAAACATAGTAAGCAACACAGACAGCGTGCATGAGGTAAATAATGAGCACCTAAATTTTGTAAAGCTATCAGCATCAGAGCTTTTAGCTTTAGTTGAACAAGTTAAACTTATTACCAATATGCTAGGTAACTTTTCAAATACGGTGGCAGGGCTTAAAGAAAACAGCGAAAACATTCGCAGCATATTAAAAATGGTTGAAGAGTTTTCTGATCAAACTAATTTATTGGCACTAAACGCTGCAATTGAAGCGGCTAGAGCCGGTGACGCAGGTAGAGGCTTTGCAGTTGTTGCTGATGAAGTACGTACGCTTTCAATAAAAGTAAGTGGTGCAACTAGGCAAATTAGCGACTTTATAAATCAAATGAACGAGCTAGTAAGTGAAACAAACAAAGAGTCAGAGCAATTAATTGCCCACTCTAATAACGCGCAAAGCGCGATAAGTAATACATCTGATGGCTTTACTAAAATGCTTAATGAGTTTGAACAAAACCAGCAGCAACTCCAACAAATAGTAAATGCAGTACATATGTTAGAGAACACTCAAACACAAACTCATCAATCAGTAGAGCAGATTGTAGCGCTTGGTGAGCAAGCTAAACAGCAAATAGACACAGCCCTTAACGATTGCCAACAATCGCAGCAATTAAGCTTACAAACCCAGCAACAGTTAAAGCGTTTTGTACTTTAACAGGCGTTTTCGCCCACCAGCAAATATGTTAAATTACGCGGCTATTAATTTAAGCGTGAAATGTGTGTGAGCAATCCTACTCCAAATTATGAACAACTAGCCCAACAAATCAAAGTATGGGGGCAAGAGCTTGGCTTTAGCGAGGTTGGCATAACCGACATTGATTTATCGAAACACGAAGCACAATTACAGCGCTGGCTTGATGCGGGTTATCACGGGTCAATGGATTATATGGCAGCACATGGCATGAAGCGCGCTCGCCCTGCTGAACTAGTACCCGGAACTCAGCGCGTTATTTCGGTAAAAATGAATTACCTTCCCCCTGATGCAAGCTTTGCTAAAACACTTAAAAATAGCGAAAAAGCCTACATTAGCCGCTATGCTTTGGGCCGCGATTACCATAAATTAATGCGTAATAGGTTAAAAAAGCTAGGCCAAAAAATAGAGCAAGAAATTGGCGCTTATGGCTTTAGGCCATTTGTAGACTCAGCGCCGGTGCTAGAGCGCCAACTTGCTGAAAAAGCAGGCTTAGGCTGGCGTGGTAAACACTCTTTATTAATAAACCAAGAAGCCGGGTCGTGGTTTTTTTTAGGTGAGTTATTTGTTGATTTACCCCTACCAATTGATGATGAAAATATCTTTGAAGGCTGTGGCAAATGTGTAGCCTGTATTACGCTTTGCCCTACAGGTGCAATTGTAGAGCCTTATGTGGTTGATGCCCGTAAATGCATATCGTATTTAACTATTGAGCACCAAGGCGCTATACCACAGCAGTACAGAGCTTTATTAGGTAATCGAATTTATGGCTGCGACGACTGCCAACTGGTATGCCCGTGGAACCGCTATGGACAAATAACCGATGAGCAAGATTTTCATCCTCGTACACAATTAAAAGATAAAGACTTACTTGAGTTATTTGCTTGGGACGAAGCAACGTTTTTAAAAAACACCGAAGGCAGCCCTATTCGCCGTATTGGTCATGAGCGATGGTTACGTAATTTAGCGGTGGGTTTAGGAAATGCCGATTTTAGCCCTAAGATAGTTTATGCCCTTGAAGATAAAGCACAAAAATGCAGCGAGCTTGTTTTAGAGCATATAAATTGGGCACTTATACAGCAAAACGACAAACTGCGTGTGCAACTTCGTAAAACCCTGAGACTGATTAGAATTGTAGAAAAAGGTTTACCCCGAGATGCTTAAATACTCGGGAGTAAACCTCTAGATTTAAACGTACTAGCTTTTTAAAAGCAACGATAGATTGTACTAGCTCAGACTTGA
>NZ_PNCW01000095.1:0-202 GCF_005886985.1 Pseudoalteromonas sp. S3178
ATTGCTGTAACGGGTTTCTTTAATTTTAAGCCTGGTAATGTCCTACTTTCACATAGCAAATGCTACACTATCATCGGCGCTGTTTCGTTTCACTACTGAGTTCGGCATGGAGTCAGGTGGGTCCAAAACGCTATTGTCACCAAGCAAATTTGGTCGTTAGTTCGTATCTCTACGCACTAACTGAATTTGGAAAATATCTGAT
>NZ_PNCW01000096.1:0-12374 GCF_005886985.1 Pseudoalteromonas sp. S3178
AATAATACACCCTTTATTTTTCGAGTCAATACTTTGTTTTAAACTTTCTTTTTAGAAGATTCAAACCGAAGTTTTATTTAACTCTCTGAGCCGCTGTTGCCTTGCTATGCGTTGGCGTTTCCCGTCTCAGTGGGGTCGCATTATAGGGAGAACAGATTTTTACGCAAGTACTTTTTTAAAGAAAAACTAAAAAAATAGTCTGTTCGGTCAGTATCTGAACTAAACACCTTAAAACTGATACTTTTGTAATCAAAAAGAACCCTGTGTGGTACAAAAATAACCTTGCTGATACACTCAGAGCTAATGACTATTATCTAAAAAGGTACTAACTATGGCAATCCGTTCTTATAAAGGTGTAACTCCTTCGTTTAATTCATCTGTGTACGTTGATGAGTCATCAGTTTTGGTTGGCGATATTCAACTTGGTGATAATAGTAGCGTATGGCCTTTAGTTGCTGCTCGCGGCGATGTTAACTATATACGTATTGGTGAGCGCTCTAACATTCAAGATGGCAGTGTATTACATTTATCGCGTGCAACTAGAAGTAACCCTGACGGTTACCCCCTTATAATAGGCGATGATGTAACGGTTGGTCACAAGGTGATGCTGCATGGGTGTGTACTTGGAAACCGTATACTCGTGGGTATGGGTGCTATTGTTATGGATAATGTAACTGTAGAAGATGATGTTATTATTGGTGGGGGTTCATTAGTACCACCAAATAAGCGCTTGGAATCTGGCTATCTGTATGTAGGTAGCCCTGTAAAGCAAGCCCGCCCACTGACTGAGCAGGAACTCGCCTTTTTAAAAATATCTGCAAATAACTATGTGCAATTAAAAGATGAATATTTAGCTGAGGCTAACTAAGTCCACCTCTATTTGTCCTGCCGAGTTATAACTTTCTTCTTCTATTAGTTGCTCGGCACGTTCTTCGTATTCAAAACGATATTTTTCAAAATAATCTGTAGCATGACTTTCATCAGTTAGTTTAAGTGTTTTGACTGCAATAACACATTCCACCAGCATGCCACTCACTTGAGCAAAAAACACCAACTGGTGATCAGGCTCTCTAAATTCGAGTCTATCTATAAACTGTATAGCTTGGTTCATTTTAGTGAGCCTTGTTTAAGCGCTTTAACTACAGGGAGGATTTCTGGCATTTTGTTATGCCATACATAATATGCTTGTGCTGCCTGCCCTACTAACATACCACTGCCATCTAAAAGCTTAGTATTGTAATTATGCTCTGCAACCCAGCTCATAAAAATAGTGTTTGTCTGCGAATAAAACATATCATATGCAACATCACAGCCTTTTAAGTACTTTTCATTAAGTGCGGGTAACTCGTTATTCATACTGCTAGAGGTGGAGTTAACAATTAGTGAGTAGTCACTTACTGGTAAGTCATTAAAACCAAAGCCAGAAACAGGCCCATATTCAGCAAATAATTGAGCAAGGTCCTGTGCTTTTTGAGCTGTGCGATTAACAATAATGATTTCTGCGGGTTTTTGTTCAAGCAAAGGTAATATAACTCCCCTTGCAGCACCACCCGCACCAATTATTAAAATACGCTTATCAGCAATCACTACTTCATTTGCAAGTAGATCATTTACAAAGCCTACCCCGTCGGTGTTATCTCCTAATAATGTACCATCGTCTCTTTTTTTGAGTGTATTAACCGCGCCCACTATTTTTGCAAGAGGAGTTAGTTCATCAGCCATAGCAAAAGCTTGCTCTTTAAATGGCATTGTTACATTGGCACCTTTACCACCTTGCTCAAAAAAAGACGATACTGTTTTTTCAAAGTTATCTATAGGTGCTAATATTGCGCGGTAGTCGATTTGCTCACCCAGTGAGATAGCAAATTGTTTATGTATCGCGGGGGATTTTGAGTGTTTGATTGGATTTCCAAAAACCGCATATTTGTCCATTTTAAAGCAACCTCTTTGCAGCTATAACACTGCCTATTAACGATGATAAGTAATATGATTAAACGACTTTTTTCTAAATCTAAGCCAACTCCGGAGCAACAGGCTCCTACTCCTGAAAAAACACCGTACGAAATAATTGGCGGAGAAACCGGTGCCCGTGCTATTGCTAATAGATTCTACGACATAATGGAGTCAGATGAATACGCTAAACCGTTATATGATATGCATCCTCTGCCATTAGATAGAATTCGCCAAGTATTTTTTGAGTTTTTATCTGGTTGGCTAGGTGGGCCTAGCCTATTTACTGAAAAACATGGCCAACCTATGCTGCGTAAACGCCATATGCCTTTTTCAATAAATAAAGACCTACGCGATCAATGGATGTATTGCATGAATAAAACCCTCGATATAGAAGTGGATAACCCACTACTGCGTGAAGGCTTGAAGCAATCGTTTGGCCAACTTGCTACACATATGATTAATGAGCCCTAAATAGCAAAAAGGCGCTGTTAGGCGCCTTTTAGTAAGTCGATTTGTCTTGTCCTAGAATGTATTTAAACATTTAGCGCTTATTTACAACTGCCACTCCCGGGCTATCAAATCACTTGGTTGAGTTGTTAGCCAGTCTTGAGGGCGTAAATAGTATTGATATAAGTCAGCCTCTGCACTTTCTGCCTCTGGTTTATAATTGTATTCCCAGCGTGCTAATGGTGGCATAGACATTAATATAGACTCAGTACGACCACCGCTTTGCAGGCCAAACAACGTGCCTCTGTCCCACACTAGGTTAAATTCAACGTAGCGTCCGCGACGATATAATTGAAAGTCACGTTGTTGCTGTGTAAATTCATCATTTTTGCGGCGTTCGATAATAGGTAAGTAAGCATCTAAAAAGCCATTACCCACTGATTGCATAAATGCAAAGCTCTGCTCAAACCCTAGCTCGTTCAAATCATCAAAAAATAGCCCACCCACACCACGTGTTTCGTCGCGGTGTTTTAAGTAAAAATATTCATCGCACCAAGTTTTGTATTTTGGATAAACGTCGCTACCAAACGGTGCGCAAATATCGTGTGCTACTTGATGCCAATGCTGTACGTCTTCAAATACAGGGTAAAAAGGGGTTAAATCAAATCCGCCACCAAACCACCAAATAGGCTCTTCGCCTTCTTTTTCAGCAATAAAAAAGCGTACATTGGCGTGACTTGTAGGTACATGTGGGTTTTTAGGATGAATAACTAGCGACACACCACAAGCATGAAAGCTGCGCCCAGCAAGCTCTGGCCTATGCGCAGTAGCAGAGCCTGGCATGGATGCGCCAAATACATGAGAGTAATTAACGCCGCCCTGTTCAATTACGTTACCGTTAGTGGTTACTCGGGTACGACCACCGCCACCTTCGGCGCGCTGCCAGCTGTCTTCTACAAACTTTGCACTGCCATCAGCCTTCTCTAAGCCTTGGCAAATAGTGTCTTGCAAAGCCATAAAGTAGGCTTTTACTTGTTCTAATAATTCGCTTTGCATATTAACCTCTAAACACTTTGCCGGTCATGGCATCTTTAATTGTACTTGGTTGCGTGTTACCGCCTAACGGCTCGTCAACATAAAAGCCTACTTGCTCTGCAAATTGCAGCTGGGCTTGTGCAATGCTTGTTACGGTTTCTTGACCCGTTAAGTTTGCACTTGTTGAAACGAGTGGCTTACCAAACTCTTGGCATAAACGTTTTACTGTTGGGTGGTTGCTAACGCGCACAGCGATGGTATCAAATTGGCCAGTTAGCCATTTAGGTGTGCTTTTAGCTGCTGGCATAACCCAAGTAATAGGTGCAGGCCAACTAGAGAATATATCAGCGCGCTTATCCATTGGTAATTTAACATCGTCAACATACTTTAATAACTGACCGTAATTATCAGCGATTAGAATAAGACCTTTTTCTACTGGTCGCTGTTTAATAGCCAATAACTGCTCTACAGCTTGTTGGTTATCTGGATCGCAACCTAAACCAAAAACAGCTTCGGTTGGATATAAAATAACGCCACCTTGTTCTAAACACGAAACAGCCGTAGGCGTATTAGAGGGGTTTGACAAAGTACTCTCCAAAATTGATTAAACGTTATTTAGTTGGGACAAGCTTGTGCATGCAACTTTTTTGCGGGCATTGTAGCACAGTGCCATTGGACATTTTTTTCTCGATTACGAGTGGCCAATCACATTCTGGGCATGGTATTGCTATAGGTTTATTATTTAATGTGTACTTACAACTAGGGTAGCTATCGCAGGAGTAAAACGTTTTTCCAAACTTATTACTTCGCGCAACTAAGTGCCCTTTTTTGCATTTAGGGCAAGGAGGTAACGCCTCTTCGTTTTGCTTTTCATCATCTTCGTTAGCAATGTAATGGCACTCGGGATACCCCGTACAACCAATAAACATACCATAACGGCCATTCTTAACCACCAGCGGTTTAGTGCATTGTGGACAAGCTGAACCTTCAAGTATTTTAATTTCGTTGCTGTCGTGATGAGCAAGAGGACGAATAAAGTCGCATTTAGGGTAACTAGCACAGCCTAAAAATGGACCCGACTTACTATTACGTATAACCAGTTCAGAACCGCACTGTGGGCATATTTCGTATTCTTTTTCTAAGGCGTGCTTATCCGCTGAGAAAAGCGAATGGTCGATTTTACTCATGCTGATCCTAAAGGTTAATGAATTTTCGCCTAATATACCCAAACCACTTAAAGATACAAGCTGTGCATATGCCTTTAAGTAGTTTGAGCGAGCTTTTAATGTAAAAGCTCGCTGGGTTCGTCAAAAATTAAATCTTCCATTTGTCCATATGCTTCTTCAGAGCCTGGTACATTAAAGAGCACCATGAGCACTACCCACTTTAAATCGTCTAATCCTATATATGGTTTATCTAGTGCTGATAGGCGGTCCATAACCATTTCTCGGGTTACACTATTAATAACGCCTATTTGCTCAACAAACATTAAAAAACCACGGCATTCAACATTAAGCATTTGGCATTCACTGTCGGTAAACACCCTTATGGCATGTTGAGGCTTAGTAATTAAGTAAGGCGACTCGTCGCTGTGCTGTAAATCTGCAAGTTGCTCTAACCAATCTAACGCTTTAAATATTTCAGGTTTATTGAAACCGGCACGAAGTAATTCATCCGTTAGCTGATTTTGCTCAACATAAATATCGGCCTCGTTGTGGATATAATTCTCAAAAAGATACATAAGAATATCAAACATATTACCCCCGGGTACTTAACTTTATGTAGCCATCTAACACTCGCTCAATCTGATCGTCTAACTCTAAATCAAGCAACCTAGCCAATACTTTATCTATAGGCCACTGAGCGCGGCGTACAATATCGTCAACACTGGTTACCTCAAAACCAATACTATTTAATACCTCACAGTCTGACTCTTCGTTAACAGGTTCGTCTTTATTATATAGACCGCTTTGATAAGAAAAGCTCACTTCATCTAATATATCAGTTACGTTTTCAACCAGTTTTGCACCTTGCTTTATTAAAAAGTGACTTGCTTGCGCAAGCGGGTTTTTAATAGAACCCGGTACTGCAAACACCTCTTTATTTTGCTCAAGTGCATAACGTACAGTAATTAACGAGCCACTTTTAATTTCAGCCTCTACTATTAAAACCCCTAACGATAGCCCTGAAATAATACGGTTACGGCGAGGAAAGTTATGCGCATTAGCAGCCGTACCTGGTAAAAACTCACTGATCAGCAAACCATGCTCTAACACTTGGTCTGTTAATAATTTATGGCGCTTTGGGTAGTAAATATCAACCCCAGTTCCTAACACTGCAATTGTTTTTCCACTTCCGGCTAAGGCTCCTTTATGTGCTGCACCATCTATTCCTCGCGCCATACCAGAGGTTACCGTTATACCCGCAAGAGTAAGTTGATATGCAAATTCTGACGCTATTTCAAGCCCTGTAGGTGTGGCATTTCGACTACCAACAATCGCTATTTGCGGACTGGAAAGTAATGACGTATCGCCTTTGCAAAACAAAAGTAATGGAGCATTGGCTATTTGCTTTAAATCGGTGGGGTAAAGCGCATCAAAAAAGCATATAACAGTTATATTGTTTTGCATTATTTGTTGCTGGTAATAATCAACTTGCTGCCAATTAGTACCAAGTAAATTACTGGCCTGATTTGCCGTTAAGCCAAGTTGCTGAAGCTCATTACTCGACAAATCAAATAACGAGGCAAGGGAATGTGTTTGAGATAGTGCCAAAAGGGTTTTAATACCCAACCCTTTACACATATAAAAGGCAAGCCAGTGGGCTAGCTTGCCAGGTGATTGATCCATGCTCTCTCCTAGAGCACCGACTCGCTACTTCTTAATGAATAACTGCAATATCTCCAATGCGAATTGGGTGCTGATTTTTAGTTATTAATGCATAACTTACTTTGTCATACACTTTGAAAACAATAAGCTCACCAACTTTTTCTTTAGGCATTGTCCACGTTGTATTTTCTTCATCAGACTCATCACCAAATAACTGACTAGCGTCAGATAGTAATTTTTCGAATTTACTCGAATCCTCAGGATAACGAGGACCACGAGGGCCATCAATAACTGTTGGAGACTGACGTTCTAAATCAAGCACATGCCCTGGCTCTATTTGTTGGTCGCGACCTAAGTTTAGCACTACAACATCCATTGTGCTGAATTCTCTTACTTGGCGCGGAGATGCAATAACATGACCCGATACAGCATTGTCTGGGCGGTGAATATCAAAGTATGCAGGAAGTAATTGCCCTTGCATTGCTGGCATTAAAAAATCACCTTGTTGAATTTCACGTTTAACAGATTCAACACGTAATGATGAAGGTACTCCATTTTGCTCATCGCCCGTTCTAAATGCACGCGCCATACCCACATAAGAGGCACGCGTTGCGAGTACTTCACCGGTTTCTAAGTCGGTATAAGGTTCGCCTTCATGATAAATGGCATACGCTTTGTGTACTTTTAAGTCACCTTTAACATACAAAATATGGCCTAAGGTTTGTGTTTTAGTATTTTCGTTTGCACCTAAAACATAAGGCATATCTTTAATATCGTCACTATCAATTGCCTGCTCGAAACTGATGTAAGGTTTGATCATTTCAAGTGGTAAAGTAGTTATTGCATTAGTGCCTTTTGGTGTAATGCGCCCTTGAGGAGATAGTTTTCTATACGCTTTATTAATCACCAAACGTGGATTTCCATCAGCGTCATATATTAAAGCAAGCGCATCACCTGGGTAAATAAGATGAGGGTTATCAATTTGTGGATTCATTTGCCAAAGTTCAGGCCACAGCCACGGCTCATCTAAATAAATGCCTGAAATATCCCAAAGTGTATCGCCTTTTTTTACAACATACTGTTTTGGTGCATCTTTTTTTATTTTAAGTACATCAGCAACTGCCGGAAAAGCAGCACTTAACGCAAGCATGATTGCAAGTAATGGAGATTTCATTGAGCTTCCTTGTATTGTTTTTTCATTATTATTGTCCAAAACCTGTTAAAGGGGAACGCTAATGGCTAAAATAAGAGCATACAATACCCTAAATTAAGCACAAGTGTAAAAAGGTAACTATGGCTAGGTTAGAAGTTTTAAGATTCCCAGATGAGCGTTTACGTACTGTAGCAAAAGACGTTGAACAAGTTGACGACGCAGTACGCCAAATTGTTAAAGACATGCTAGAAACTATGTATGATGAAAATGGTATTGGCTTAGCAGCCTCACAGGTAGATATTCATCAACGTATCGTAGTAATTGATGTATCTGAAGAGCGCGATGAGCCTTTAGTACTTATTAACCCACAAATTATCAAAAAAGACGGCTCTACCGTAAGTGAAGAAGGCTGTTTATCAGTACCTAACTCGTACGCAAAAGTAGACCGTGCAGAAACAGTAACTGTTGCTGCGCTTAACGAAAACGGTGAAGAGTTTGTATTAGATGCAGACGAATTACTGGCTATTTGTATTCAACATGAGCTTGATCACTTACAAGGTAAGCTATTTATTGATTACTTATCACCACTTAAACGCCAACGTATTCGTAAAAAGCTTGAAAAAGAAGCTAAATTTGCAGCACAGTAATAAGCACCTTAGGAAAACTCAGTGACCCAACCATTACGCATTATATTTGCCGGTACGCCGGATTTTGCCGCACGTCATTTACAAGCGCTTATACAAAGCGAGCACCAAATAGTTGGTGTATACAGCCAACCTGACCGCCCTGCTGGTCGAGGTAAAAAATTAAAAGCCAGTGAAGTTAAAGCGCTAGCGCTTGAACATAACTTACCGGTTTTTCAGCCAGAGTCGTTAAAAAGTGATGATGCATTAGCAGAGCTTAAAAGCTTAAATGCCGACATTATGATTGTGGTGGCTTACGGGCTAATTTTACCAAAAGCAATATTAGAAGCTCCGCGTTTAGGTTGTCTAAATGTACATGGCTCTATATTACCGCGCTGGCGTGGTGCTGCACCTATTCAACGTGCAATTTGGGCTGGTGATGAGCAAACCGGCGTAACTATTATGCAAATGGATGAAGGGCTTGATACCGGCGACATGCTACATATTAGTCGCTGTGCAATTAATGCTGATGAAACCAGTGCCAGTTTATACACTAAACTGGCCGAGCTGGGCCCTGATGCCCTTATCGAAACTGTTAATAAATTAGCAAAAGGCGAGCTTGTAGCTGAACCTCAAAATGATGAGCTGGCTAACTACGCTAAAAAGCTATCTAAAGACGAAGCAAATATCGACTGGTCTATGGATGCAGCTCAAATAGAGCGAAATATTCGCTCTTTCAACCCTTGGCCTGTGTGTTTTACACAAATGGGTGAGCAAACGGTAAAAATTTACCAAGCGCAAGTAGTTGAGCAAACAGGTAGTGCAGGCCAGGTTTTATCAAGCGATAAAGCGGGTGTGGTTGTCGCGTGTGGCAAACATGCTATTTGCATTACGCAATTACAGCCGCAAGGTAAAAAGCCAATGGCAATTAGTGACTTTTTAAATGGTCGTAGTGATTGGGTAACCCCGGGTACAGTATTAGGCGAAAATAATGAGTAATGTTCCAAATGTACGCGCGCTTGCCGCAGAAACTTTATATAACGTCGTTGATAAAGGCGCATCGCTTAATCAAGAGCTTCCTTTTGCGAGCCAAGGCTTACCCCCAAAAGACAAAGCTTTACTGCAGCAAATTTGTTATGGCGTATTACGATACCTACCAAGCCTTGAAAACTATTGCCAACACTTAGTAGAGCAGCCGCTAAAAGGTAAGCGTAGAATATTTCAGTTTTTGTTATATGTAGGCATATACCAGCTACAGCATATGCGCGTGCCACCGCATGCTGCAATATCAGAAACCGTAAATGCACTCGCTCAAATGCGCGCACTGGGTTTAAAAGGCCTAATAAATGCTATTTTACGTAGCTTTCAACGCCAACAGAGCGAGCTTGAAGAAAAAGCGAAGCAAATACCGGTGTGTTTATACAACCATCCAAATTGGTTTATTAAACAAGTGCAAGCTGCATACCCAAATAGCTGGGAAGCATTGCTTGAAGAAAACCAGCAACAAGCCCCTATGTGGCTGCGTGTAAATCAAGCTCAATACAGCACGCAAGAATACAGTGAAATGTTAACGGCTAACGATATTGAACACACATTAAACCCAGAGTTTGTTGACGGTATTAAACTAGCTAAGCCGCGTGATGTATTCTCGCTGCCAGAATTTGATGTAGGTGCATGTTCGGTGCAAGATGCAGCAGCACAACTTGCAGCACGCTTTTTAGAACCTAAAGCTGATGAATACATTTTAGATGCCTGTGCAGCGCCTGGCGGAAAAACGTGTCATATATTAGAGCTTGCTGATGCTGAAGTATTAGCCCTAGATAGCGACTCAACTCGCCTTGAGCGTGTTAAGCAAAACCTTACGCGTATTGGCTTAGGTGCCGATTTACAATGTGGTGACGCTTCACAGCCTCATACTTGGTGGGATGAGCAGCAGTTTGATCGTATATTATTAGATGTACCATGTTCTGCAACTGGTGTTATACGCCGTCACCCAGATATAAAATGGTTACGCCGCGCATCAGACATCGAAGATCTAGCTAAACTGCAAAGTGATATAATCGATAGCATTTGGCCACTACTAAAACCAGGTGGCACACTGGTATACGCTACGTGTTCGGTACTCCCACAAGAAAACCAGCAACAAGTTGCTAAGTTTTTAGCTAATAATGACGATGTAGTGCATATTCCATTGCACGAGAACGACACTGTTACTAACCCGGGTTTGCAATTACTACCGGGCGAAAGTGATGGATTTTATTACGCTAAGCTAGTTAAAAAAGCCTAATAACCGTACACTAAATAGTTAGCCATTTATGAGATATTAAATGGCTATTTTTTTAATTAAACGGTAATTAATCTCTTTTTAGGTTGATTACTAATACGGGTAAATAATGAAAATAATCATACTCGGAGCTGGGCAAGTTGGCGCTACGCTTGCTGAAAACTTAGTTGGCGAACAAAACGAAATTACGGTTGTAGATATAGACGGCAACCGTTTGCGTGAGCTTCAAGATAAGTACGACCTACAAGGGGTTATGGGCCACAGCGCGCACCCTGATGTATTACGCCGTGCTGGCGCTGAAGATGCCGATATGATTATAGCGGTAACCAGTTCAGATGAAGTGAACATGGTTGCTTGCCAAGTAGCGTACAGTATTTTTAATACCCCCACTAAAATTGCTCGAATACGTTCAGAGCAATATTTAAAATACCGCGAAAAACTTTTCCAAAATGACGATTTACCAATCGACCATTATATTGCCCCAGAAGCACTCGTTACCAAATATATTCGCCGCTTAATAGACTACCCTGGTGCATTACAAGTATTACAATTTGCCGATGGTATGCTCTCTTTAGTGGCTGTTAAAGCTTATTACGGTGGCTTATTAGTAGGTTATGCGCTTTCTGCTTTAAAAGAGCATATTCCTAATGTAGAAACCCGCGTTGCGGCTATTTACCGCCAAGGTAAAGCCATTAAACCGCTGGGTACTACAGTAATTGAAGCCGACGATGAAGTCTTTTTTATAGCCGCAACCAAGCATATTCGCGCGGTGATGAACGAGCTACAAAAGCTAGAACGCTCTTACAAAAAAATTATGATTGCTGGTGGCGGTAACATTGGTGCCGGCCTTGCCCGCTCGCTTGAAAAAAACCACAGTGTTAAATTAATAGAGCGCAGTAAAGAGCGCGCTGAGCAACTATCAGAAATGCTCGACAACACAGTGGTATTTTGTGGTGATGCATCAGATCAGGAACTGCTATCTGAAGAGCATATAGAGCAAGTTGACGTATTTATTGCCGTAACTAACGACGATGAAGCAAATATTATGTCGGCTATGCTTGCAAAACGCATGGGTGCACAAAAAACCATGGTACTTATTCAGCGTGGTGCATACGTTGATTTAGTACAAGGTGGGGAAATAGATATAGCCATATCGCCGCAGCAGGCCACTATATCAGCATTGCTTACTCATGTACGCCGTGGTGATATTGTTAATGTTTACTCATTACGCAAAGGTGCAGCGGAAGCAATTGAAGCCGTCGCTCATGGCGACGAAAATACTTCAAAAGTTGTTGGCCGTGCCATTGCCGATATTAAACTTCCTGCTGGTACTACTATTGGCGCAATAGTTCGTAACGACGATGTACTTATAGCCCACGACGATACAATTATCATGTCGGGCGATCATGTAATAATGTTTTTAATCGACAAAAAACATATTACCGTTGTAGAAAAGCTATTCCAAGTAAGTGCTATATTCTTATAATCACTTGGCGTAAACGCAAAAAAGCCGCTGACTAAGGCGGCTTTAGTGGAGTATGAAGCGTTTGCTTACTGTACTTTTGCAAACTCTTCTTTTGAAAGCTCGCCGTTTCCATCTGCATCTAAATCATCAAAAATCTTTACTAATTGTGCATTTACTTGCGCTTCTTGCTTAGTGATTGCACCATCACCATCGGCATCAAATGAGGCAAAGTCTACTGCTGCGTAAGCTGCTGATGAAGATGCTAAAACTAAAACTGCAAGTGTTGTATTTAATGTTTTCATAATAATATTCCTAGTAAGATGGGAAGTCCTTTTCAAAGATCCCTAACTGTGAAAATGCTTAACCTTTATAGGTTAATTAGTAATTTGAGAACTCTTCTTTAGAAAGCTCACCACTACCGTCTGTATCTAGCTCAATAAATTCAGCCATTAAATCTGTATCTACTGCCGCTTCGCTTGGGCTAATTGTGCCACTGCCATCGATGTCTAAACTATCGAAATCTGATGCTGCAAATGCAGCTGAAGAAGATGCGATAGCAATAAGATGTACTAGCTCAGACTTGATC
>NZ_PNCW01000097.1:0-8314 GCF_005886985.1 Pseudoalteromonas sp. S3178
CTAGTGGGCTAAGTAAAAACCGAGCAACAAAGAGTTTATCGCCCCTAGGCAGAACCCGAAGGGCAGCGCATGTTTGGCATTTATGCTGCGTTATCGCCTATTTATGGGGAGTAACCACACTTCATAGGCTCCGCCTTGCCTAAAAACCAAACATACTGCTGCAAATTCAACCATCAAAGATCAACACGCCCTAGTTATCACAACAAGTACGTAAAAATAATTGCAGTATAGCGAGTTACTTCAATCTCAACATTACGTAATTTAAAGTGGCTACAAACAGATAATTAGCATGCTATTTCATCGTTTTGTATGTTTTAAAAGCAGTTAAACTAAAAAAGTGATTTTTTACTTTACCTTTTCTCAAAGGTCTCTATAATTCGTCGACATTGCAGGGGCGTAGTTCCAATTGGTAGAACAGCGGTCTCCAAAACCGACGGTTGGGAGTTCGAATCTCTCCGCCCCTGCCATTTCTTCTTTACATCGTTTTTATTACTTCATATATTGTTCAAGTGTTTAATCTACTGAGTTGTTATGCATCCACGTTACGCAGCTATTTTTGGTATAGAAAACCTCGAACTAAATCAGCATTATCGTCCAAAAAATACTAATTCTTCGTCAGCGCCTATACAAAGCACTGAGGCTGAGCCCTTAACACTTAATAAGCAGTTATTTACTGATATAAAGCTAAGTGCTCAACCTATGGTTATTAATAGTGTGCTTAAAGGCAGTGAAATGCAGTTAACCGATGATAAGCTTATATTGCCAACCCAACAGCTCAGTGCAAATGATAAACGCGCTTTATGGGCTTTAATGAGTGAACACCTTGATAAACTTTAACGCCGTAGATGAAAGCGCTATTGAACAATTAATGGCAATTGAAACTGCTTGCCATAGCCACCCTTGGACGCTTAAAACAATGAGTTCATGTATGGGGGGGCGCTACTTTAACTTGGCGGCGTTTGATAAAAACACATTAGTGGGTTTTTATATTGGTGAAAAAGCAGGGCCTGACTTTACGCTTATGGATATTTGTGTAACACCAAGCCACCAGGGTAAGGGTATTGCAAGGCAGCTGTTAGCCCAATTTATTGAATATGGTGAACAACAAAATGCTGAAAACCTCTTTTTAGAAGTACGTGAATCTAATACACGGGCTATTGCGCTATACGAGAACGCTGGCTTTACAGAGATGTCGGTGCGTAAGAACTATTACCCAAGTGATAACCCTGCTAAAAATGGTTTTGAAGATGCTATTTTAATGGGAATGGCTTTGAGCTTAGGTTTTTCGTAGCCAACAAGGCTTCTCAAACCTATTTAACTTACTTTATCTTGTATAGCTTGCTCAATAGCGTTTATTAAATCGTTTACTAACTCGCCTCTGGGTACTTTATTGTTACTTTTTAGGTTTTCTTCAAGTGCAGCTGCACTGTGATAAATTTCGTCAAAGTTAAAACACCCTGAACTACCTTTTATACTATGCGCTATTGTTCTTAATGCTTCCCAATCATCCGTGTGTTGTAAAGCTTTAACCTCTTCAAGATGAGCGGGTAAATTAGCTAAGTAGTTGTCAGCAATTTGCTGAAATTTCTCACTTTTTAATAAGCTATCCCATTTATTTTGATTATCTTTTTCAAGATTTAGGTAACTTACTAGTACGTTTTCTAGGGCGTCTTTGTCTATAGGTTTAGCAAGTGCTTTATCGCAACCAGCCTCTAGGTATGTGCCTATGTCATGGTTCATTACATTAGCTGTAAGGGCAATAATAGGACCGTCGTAAGCAGCATGGCGCAGCATTTTAGTGGCTTCTAAACCGCCCATTACCGGCATTTGCATGTCCATAATAATAAGCTGGTAGTCGTTAACCAAGGCCATTTCTACCGCTTGAGCTCCATTATTAGCTATATCGGGCTCAAGGCCCCAAGTTTGTAGTAGCAGTTTAATTAATAATTGGTTATCTGGGTTATCTTCCGCAACTAAAATATTGGCGTCAAAGCTGTTTGTAGCAAACGATAAAAACGGGTCTTTTTCTGGCACTAGTTGGCTTTGTTGAGTTAAAAACTCAAGCATTGGTTGATCGTCAGAGAGTTTACATGCCACGGTGATTGTAAAGCGGCTACCAACGCCCACCTCGCTTTCAAGCGTTACATCGCCGCCAAGTAGCTGCGCTAAGTTTTTAGAAATACATAAGCCTAACCCAGTGCCGCCAAATCGACGGGTCGTCGTGGCATCAGCTTGTTCAAACGGTTTAAATACTCGCTCTATTTGATGCTCAGACATACCAATACCGGTGTCGTTAATTACAAACTCAAGCTTTTGGCTAGCTTCTAAATAGTGCACACAAATAGATACGTTACCTTGCTCGGTAAATTTAACCGCGTTATTAGCAATGTTTATAAGTATTTGCTTTAAGCGAGTTACATCGCTGTAAATGGTACGTGGAAGTGGCAGATCGTACTTTACGTTTAGCGTTAGTTGTTTTTCTTGTGCTAAAGGCTCAATTATCGATTCAATGTCATGCACTAGCTGCACTACATTTAATGCCGATTGATCAACAGCGAGTTTTTCAGCTTCAATTTTTGATAAATCAAGTATGTTATTTATAAGCTCTAATAGATGTTTTGAGTTTCGTAAAATAGTACTTAAATGCTGTTTATCGTTAGCTACTTTATCGTTATGTAATAGCTGCTCTGTAAAGCCCATAATAGCCGTAAGCGGAGTGCGTATTTCATGACTCATATTCGCTAAAAAGCGACTTTTAAGTTGGTTTGCTTGTTCGGCTTGCCCAATAGCAAGCTCTAATTGACTATTCATTGCTTCAAGCGCTTTAGTACGGCTTTCTACTTTGTCTTCAAGATGGTGTTTATATTCTTCAAGCTGTTGTTGATAGTGCCTAATTTGATTAACCATATGGTTAAAGTCGTTAAACAATACGCCCACTTCATCGTTGGTATGAGCAGGTAAATGCACTGATAAATCACCATCACCTACGCGGTGGCTGGCAGCACCTAATAGCTCAATAGGGTTAAGTAATAAGTTACGTACAACTACAAAAATTAAAATAGGTAGGGTGATCACCGATATAATTACAATTAAGCCTGTAATTAGGCTTATAGCTTTACCCGATTGGTAAAGTACGCCTTTTGGAATAGTAGAAACATAATAATAGCCCCCGGGCATTTGCACGGCAAAAATCATTCGTTCAATTTTATCAATGCTTGAAAGCTCAATAGTCGAAAGCATACCAATATCGGCCAAGCTGTGTACCTGATTAAGCTCGTACTCACTAATATATTGGCCGCGCATGTTGTAGTCGGAGCTAAATAAAATCTTACCGTCTTTGGTAAGCATTAAATTAAGAGTGTTGTTATATGGGGCTTCTAAAATACTGGTATTAAGTATTGAAGGCTCTACATGTATAACAATAAAACCAAGTTGTTGTGGGCGTTTTAAATAGTAATCAACACTATAAATTCGCTGTATAAAATACAAACTTGTGGTGCCATCGTCCTTTTGAATCATAAACTGCTGTTTACTTAAATTACTTTGCAGCACTTTATTAAAAAAAGGGTAACTTTTAGGCGCAGTGGTTAAGTTATTAGAGTAATACGCATCACTTTTTCCACTGGCAGAAACTAAATTAATACTAATAATGTCTGGATAGGCTTCGCTGTAGCTGGCAAATACATCCATTAAAGCGCCAAGTCTGCGGGTATGATCGCCGTTAGCTCTAATATCATTTGTTAAAAAATCACTGAGTACTGGCGAGGTAGAAAGTAGCTTTGCTGTAGAGTGAAAAGAGTCTATGTAGTTAAATATTTTTTGCTGTTGCTGTTCAACAAAACGGCTCATTATTAAATCAGCTTGTTTTTGGGTTGAATTAGTTACGTTGGTGAGTGTGAAGCCACCTAAAAAGAGCAAAGGTAAAATAACTAAAGGTGTTATATACCACAATAACCTGATACTTAACTTACTGGTTTTCATGACCAAACTACTTATCCTCCGTGCAATCTATCAATAATATGCGTTACGACTTTATTACACAAGCTTATAGCTGTCTTGATGGCTGAAATATAATCAGCTATAAAAGTTGGTTGCTTAATATATGGATTGTTTTATTTGTCGTAACATATTGAAAATAAGTTATTAAATTAAAAATTCATAGCCAGCGTTAGCTCAAAAATTAATTGAAAAATGTTTAAATTATTACCTTTCACTTATTTTTAATCGTTCTCAAGTTGAATTAGCCATATCGGTTTCTTACAAAGCCAAGATATTTTTGAGTTAGATAGCACACTTTTATACCGACTCCTGTTACAATTGCCACTATTAAAAAATTAGCTATATGGCGTTAATTGTTGTCAATTTATTCATACTAAATTGCTCAAAGCCCAGTTAATAACGATCAACTTAACGGGTTGCCTTGCATACACTTAATGTTATGCATGTAACTTGGCATCAAACTAAAAGAACTTATTAATGGCAGACCAGAATATTATCAACGAAATTAGCAAGCGAAGGACTTTTGCAATCATATCGCATCCGGATGCTGGTAAAACTACCATCACCGAAAAAGTACTTTTGTTCGGACAAGCGATTCAAAAAGCCGGAACGGTAAAAGGCCGTGGCTCTAATCAGCATGCAAAGTCTGACTGGATGGAAATGGAAAAGGAGCGTGGTATATCGGTTACTACCTCTGTAATGCAATTTCCGTATAACAAAGCGCTGGTTAATTTACTTGATACCCCTGGACACGAAGACTTCTCAGAAGATACTTATCGTACTCTTACCGCAGTAGATTCGTGCTTAATGGTTATTGATGCCGCAAAAGGTGTAGAAGAACGTACTCGTAAACTTATGGAAGTTACGCGCCTACGTACTACCCCTATTGTTACCTTTATGAATAAGTGTGACCGTGATATTCGTGACCCAATGGAACTACTTGATGAAGTAGAAACAGAGCTAAACATTGCCTGTGCGCCTATTACGTGGCCAATCGGTTGTGGTAAAGAGTTTAAAGGTGTTTACCACATTCATAACGACGAAGCGGTTTTATACAAAACAGGGCAAGGTCATACTATTCAAGAAGTACGTACAGTAAAAGGCCTTGATAACCCTGAGCTTGATACCGCCATTGGTGAAGAACTCGCTGAGCAACTACGTGAAGAACTAGAACTTGTTATTGGTGCTTCAAACGAATTTGACCTTGAACTATTTTTAGCGGGTGAACTTTCGCCAGTGTACTTTGGTACAGCCCTAGGTAACTTTGGTGTTGATCACGTACTTGATGGTTTAACGCAGTGGGCGCCTACGCCATTACCGCGTGAAACAGAAGACCGCCAAGTAGTTGCATCAGAAGAGAACTTTACTGGTTTTGTATTTAAAATACAGGCCAACATGGACCCTAAACACCGTGACCGTATTGCCTTTATGCGTATTGTGTCGGGTAAATACAGCCAAGGCATGAAAATGAACCATGTACGCCTTGGGAAACAGGTAAGTATTTCTGATGCGGTAACGTTTATGGCGGGCGATCGTGAGCGTGCAGCAGATGCATTCGCGGGCGATATTATAGGCCTACATAACCACGGCACAATTCAAATTGGTGATACCTTTACGCAAGGCGAAAAGCTTAAGTTTAGCGGTATTCCTAACTTTGCGCCTGAGCTATTTCGTCGTATTCGTTTGCGCGATCCGCTTAAGCAAAAGCAGTTATTAAAAGGTTTAGTACAGCTTTCTGAAGAAGGTGCAGTACAAGTATTTAGACCGCTTATTAATAACGACTTAATTGTAGGCGCGGTAGGTGTACTACAGTTTGATGTAGTTGTAGCGCGCTTAAAAGCTGAGTACAACGTAGATGCTATTTACGAAGGTGTAAACGTAAATACAGCGCGCTGGGTAAGCTCAACTGACGTTAAAAAGTTTGAAGAGTTTAAACGCAAGTGCGAAAGCAACTTAGCACTTGATGGTGGCGATAATTTAACTTACATAGCACCGAGCCGTGTAAATCTTAATTTATCGGTAGAGCGTTACCCAGAAGTAACCTTTAACCATACTCGCGAAAACTAGAATCGATTGACTACAGTTAACTGAAAGCCTGCTAAGGCGGGCTTACAAAGGTAAATAATATAATGAACATTCGTACCATTTTAGTAGAAAAAGCCATTGCCGCCATGACCGCAGCAGGCCTACCTGAAGATACAAACCCAGCGGTTACACAAAGTACACGCCCACAGTTTGGTGATTACCAAATTAATGGTGCAATGGGCGCCGCTAAAAAAATGAAAAGTAATCCTCGTGAGCTTGCGCAAAAAATTATTGATCAGCTAGATGTAAGCGACATTGCTGAAAAAACTGAAATTGCCGGCCCTGGGTTTATAAATATTCATTTAAAGCCTGAGTTTTTAGCCAAAAGCGTAGAAGCGGCTAACAGCGATGCAAAGCTTGCCGTAAACGAGCACACTAAGCCACAAACTGTTGTGGTAGATTACTCATCGCCTAACCTTGCAAAAGAAATGCACGTAGGTCATTTACGCTCAACCATTATTGGTGATGCCATTGTACGCGCCCTTGAATTTAGAGGCGATAAAGTAATTCGTCAAAACCACATGGGCGATTGGGGCACACAATTTGGTATGCTGATTGCGCATTTAGAAGATCAAATTAGCCAAGGCGTAGACTTAGAGTCAGTAGCGCTTGCTGATTTAGAAACGTTTTACCGCGATGCTAAAAAACGCTTTGACGATGAAGAAGGTTTTGCAGATAAAGCCCGTGATTACGTCGTTAAATTACAAGGCGGCGATGCGCATTGTGAAAAACTATGGAAATTATTTATAGCAACCTCTGTTAAGCACTCTGAAGAAGTTTACAAACGTTTAAATGTAACGCTTACTCAAGACGATATTATGGCTGAAAGTGCATATAACGCAGAGCTTAACGATATTATTAGCCTATTAAAAGATAAAAACATTGCTGTAGAGTCGCAAGGCGCACAAGTAGTATTTTTAGATGAGCTTGCAAATAAAGATGGCGAGCCATCCGCGTTTATCGTGCAAAAGTCAGGCGGTGGCTTTTTATATGCAACCACTGATTTAGCCGCGTGTGATTACCGCTCAAATAAATTGGGTGCTGAACGTATTTTAATATTTGTTGATGCACGCCAGAGCCTTCACTTTAACCAAGTAGAGCTTACAGCACGTAAAGCAGGCCTTTTACGCGATGAAACAAGCTACGAGTTTTGCCCGTTTGGCACCATGATGGGCGCCGATGGTAAACCATTTAAAACCCGTACTGGTGGTACTGTTAAACTTGCAGATTTACTTGAAGAGTCAATTAGCCGTGCAGCAGCAAAATTAGCAGAGCGTGAATCTGACTTATCGGATCATGATCGCAGCGAAATTGCTCGTAAAGTAGGTATTGGCGCAGTTAAATATGCTGATCTTTCTAAGCACCGTACCAGTGATTACATATTCAACTGGGACAGCATGCTAAGCTTTGAGGGCGCTACAGCACCTTACTTACAATATGCTTATACTCGCGTGCGTAGTATTTTCCGTAAATCAGGTGTCGATGCCGCTACGCTAAATGCTGATGTAGCCATAGCTGAGCCGCAAGAAAAAGCACTCGCACTTAAACTGCTACAGCTTGAAGAAGTGCTTGATTTAATGATCAATGAGGCCACTCCGCACGTATTATGTGGTTACTTATACGAGCTAGCTAGCTTATACATGACATTCTACGAAGCCTGCCCAGTACTTAAAGAAGGCGTAGAGCCAAACGTACGTGATAGCCGTTTAGTGTTGTGTAACTTAGTGGCAGATACGCTAAAAACTGGATTGGATTTGTTAGGTATTGAAGTTATGGAGCAAATGTAATCACCGTCGTATTTTAACCTAATACTGCGTTATCCACCCCGACTTACCCTAATTACATACACACCGTATGCTCATAGGGATAAGTAGGGTTGGATGTCTTGTCTTAGGCTAAACTACTTAGGTGAACCGTCTGCTTCGTGTAGTTCGCTTTGACTGCGTTGTCGTGCTTTTTTAGCCTAAGTCACATACTAATTGTATGCTCCTTGGCATAAAAAAGCACTTCGCCTTGTCAGCACTCCTACACTTGCAGATATCTGAGTTGTAGTTCGCTTTAGCTGCGTTGGTAAAACTATTTAGCCTAAGTCACATACAAACCGTATGCTCCTTGGCATAAATAGTTTTACCGCCTTGCTAGCACTTCTACACTTGTAGATAATGTTAGGTGTTTATACTTGACCTCCCCTATAGGTGCATCAATTTTGTAGCTGATTGATCTGACTCCA
>NZ_PNCW01000098.1:0-2042 GCF_005886985.1 Pseudoalteromonas sp. S3178
CATGCCGTCTTCTTCTAATAACACTCTTAGTGCGGTGGCACCGCCTGCAAAGTAATCGCCCACAGGCGATAATAACGTATATAAAAGTGAACTCATAGATGGTGCAGCTGCTTTACCAATTGCAGCCTCAGTGCCTATGTGGGTTGGGCGAATATACATAGAGCCCGGTGGTAATGGCGTTTCGTCTGCGTATTCGCGCACTATATCTAAAATCATGTTTTTTAACATATCGCCATCAAAACTCGGTAGGCTCAACAAAGCCGAGCTTTGCTGCATACGGGCAATATTTGCATCCATTCTAAAAATATAAACAGAACCATCTTCACGACGAAAGGCCTTTAAGCCCTCAAAGCATGTGCTTGAATAATGAAGAACGTGCGCACCAGCATGAAGTTCAAGTTTATCGGAAGGGACAATTGAGCTTTCGCTCCATTCATTATCAGAAAAACGAGCTTGAATCATCTGCGGCATAAACACGGTACCAAATGCGGCCATTTTAATCTCTCTTGTGTGGTCTATTTTTCTCCATTGTATGACATTCACACATCATTTAACCATAGCTAAAGTAAGGCTTTTTTAATTAACCAAAAGAATTTTTTGCAAGTGCTGTTTATAAATTAAACATATTGCGAAGCGCATACAAAAAAGCCGATTAATATATGCTTATTAATCGGCTTTTTAAGAGCGTATTATTTATTTGAACGAGTATCTAATAATACGTTTTAATACCGAGCTGTACTGTTTAAAAAACCCACCTGTATGATAATCAATACCGTGCTTTTGCATAACAGCTTGAACTTGTGGTGCCACTTCTTGATAGCGCGACGACGGCATATCAGGAAATAAATGATGCTCAATTTGGCAGCTCAAATGCCCAGTTAAAACATGAAACCAATGCGACCCTTTAATATTAGACGAGCCCAACACTTGGCGATAATACCACTGCCCTTGGCTTTCGTTTATACAGTCTTCTTCTTTAAAGGTTTCGGTCTCTTCGGTAAAGTGGCCACAAAATATTATGGTTGATGTCCATAAATTACGAATTAAGTTTGCCACTAAATTCCCCGCTAACACCCATAAAAATAAAGGCCCTGCAAGTAACGGGAATATCGCATAATCTTTAATTAACTGGCGAGCGCCCTTACTAAAAAAACGTTGTTTTAAAGTAGAGTGCGATACGCCCCCTTCGCGGTTTTCTTTCTTTTTACCAATAAACACGCGTTCAGCTGCCAGCTCGTGATACGACACCCCCCACTGAAAAAGCACACTTAAATTAATATACGTAAAAAACTGCCATACATTTTTAAAACGCCATTTAAAGTCATCACTTAAGCGTAATAACCCATAACCAAAGTCTCTGTCTTTTCCAATAATATTAGTATACGTATGGTGCTCAAAGTTATGTACGCGGTGCCAGCTTTGACCATCACACGCTATGTCCCACTCAAAATGTTGTGAGTTAAGCTGTTTGTCGTTCATCCAATCGTATTGGCCGTGCATTACGTTGTGGCCAATTTCCATATTATCTAAAATTTTAGCAAGCGCTAATAACAGTACACCAGCAACCCACAGTAATGGCTGAATAAAACCAAGCATAAGTAAAATTCGCCCGCTCCATTCACACACTCGCTGTTTGCGTACAACAGAGCGAATGTAATCAGCATCTTGTTGCCCTACTTTGCCAAGCGTATCCATTTTTATAGTATCTAAATCGCTTGCAAGCTGATCAAAGTTTATATTTTTCATAATTGTAACTCCAAGTCGCTAACAGGCTGGCTTACACAAAGTTGAATTAACTGCTCGCCGTTATCACTCAGTTCACCTGTTTTTAAATTACGTACCACGCCTGATTTTTTAATACATTGGCATTGATGGCAAATACCAATACCGCAACCGCGTTTAACCGGTAATTGTTTTGCTTCAAACTGAGGCAATAAGGCATTATTAGCGCTTACTACATAGGCGCTGCTATTAACCTGCACGTTAAATTGGCTGTCGTCATTTAAGCTTGGCAGTGCTAAACCAAATGCCTCTTGGTAGTA
>NZ_PNCW01000099.1:0-10111 GCF_005886985.1 Pseudoalteromonas sp. S3178
GAGAATGCATGGGACGATTGGAAATGTTAGCCCCATACAATATGAATCAATGAATTAAAGCCCCGTGTCTACTTTATCAGGGTCAGATCAGACAACTGACAACTGACAACTGACAACTGACAACTGACAACTGCCAACTTAATTTTACAGCTCTAGCGTAAACGTTACGCCTGCTACTCTTGGCTCACCTAATTGAACGTAGGTGTGTGTAGCGTAACCATCAAGTGGGTCGTTACCAAATTCAAAGCCGCGTGTTGGTACTGTTTCGTCAAATACGTTACGAGCCCATGCGCGTACTGCCCACATATCGGCTTCGTAGCCAAAGCTCAGGTTAACTAAATTGCTGCTCGGCGCTTGTGAATTATGGCTATCTGAGAAGTAATAATCGTCTTTACCTTCAACACCAATCATCCCGTATAGTTCATTAGTAAAGTTGTAACGTGCGCTAAATGCGTATTGGTACTTAGGTGATTGCGCTTGCTCACGGCCGTCTTGGTTTAAGCCCGATTGCGTTACAAAGTCGTCAATTTCTGTATTTAAGTAACCCGCACTACCGGTTAAGAATAAATCTTCAGTAAGTTGGTAACTGCCTTCAATTTCTAAGCCGTAGTTACTGCCAGAGCTTGCGTTATCAACATAACCTGTAAACTGCTGGTTTTCTACTTGCCATGCTTTTAACTGAATATTGTCGCGGTGCATATAAAACGCCGCTAAACGCAGAGTAAATTTGTCATCAAGCGATGAGCCCTTAACGCCAAACTCGCCACTCCAAAGGTATTCAGGATCAAAGCTTGTATGCTGCTGGAAAAAATCAGCACTTAAGTTTAAGCCTTCATCTTTTGCTTTAGCGAGTGCTTCTGAGTTAATACCGCCAGCTTTATAGCCGCGTGTAATGCTTGCGTAGATCATGGTGCGATCAATCACTTGGTACTCAAGTGCTACTTTACCGCCAACCATTACGTCGTCTGTATCTTCAATAAAGCCGTTGCTGTCGGTGTAATCACCTTGGTATTGCTCTACGCGTAAACCCGTAATTAATGTGGTTTTAGGGCCAATAGGTGTGGCTAATTGGCCGTATACAGCTACGTTGCTGGTTTCGTAGGTTGATGCAAATGGGCTTGCAAGCCATGTGTATTCGCGCTCTAAATCTACATCACGGTTTTGGTAATAAACACCTGCAACCCAGTTACCTGTTTTAGAGTTAAATTGTAAGTTAACCGATTGATCGTCGCGATCACGCGTGTATATATCTGTTGAGCTATAGCCCCAAGGATGCAAGCCTGCCGCACATAATTGTGGCTCGCTCGGATCGTTACATACCCAGTCTTCATCAAAGCTGTAAAGTAGCTCTGTATCTATGGCTGATAGGTTTAAATTTACGTCAAAGGCATCAAAGGCAGTGTAGGTATTATTAATCCCTATTGCATAGCTTTGTTGATTATCTTGGCCTGGCTCGTCGGCTACACTATTACGGCTGTTATCGAGCGTGAACGCATCGTAACCGTTGTTTATGTCAATGTAATGTAGGTTTAACTCAGTGTTTAAATGCTCAGTAAGTTGGCTGTTTAATTTAAAGCGGGCTACTTGCTCATCTTGTTGTTGAGTTTCGTCGTTTAAATACAGGTTATCTACATAGCCGTCTGATTTTCTACGAAAGTAGCTTACGCGTGCGCTTGTATCATCCGTTAAGCCTGTACTTGCGGCAAGGCCTGCTTCGCGTGAGTTGTATGTGCCCATACCCACTTGTAATTTTAAACTAGGATCGGCGGTGGCTTGTGCTGATTCCATTTGGATCATACCGGCCATACCATCTGCGCCAAAACGAGTGCCTTGCGGGCCGCGGTAAATTTCTACTTGATCAATATCAAATAATAATGAGCTACCACCAAGGCCTGAGTAGTTAATGCCGTCAATAACTAAACCAACCGATGGGTTAATTGGGTCTACAAATTGTGAGCGAAGTCCCACACCACGAATTTGAATATAACGACCGCGAGAAGCACCTGAAGTAAAGTTTACGTTTGCAGTGCTACCTAACATTTCGTCTAAGTAATTTGCGCCACGCTGGTTAATTTCAGACTCGCTGAATAGGCTTGCACTGGCGCTTAGCGTTTGAATGCTTTCACGTTGAAAGTCGCCCGTTACAACGATTCTTTCAAGGTCGCTGTCATCAGCGTGAGCTACAAGTGGTGCACTGATTAGCGGTAAAAGTGCGGCAGTAATTAAAGACAAACGTAAGTTCATTGGGTTACTTAACTCCATTTTAGGGACTCGTATGGTAGCAATTATTTCAACACATGTGCTATAAACGCGGCAATTATACGTTAAATAATCAGGATTACTAATATGACCTTTAAAGTTGACTTTAAAGTGCGTGATTATGAATGTGACTTACAGGGTATTGTAAATAACAGTGTTTACTTTAATTATTTAGAGCACGCGCGCCACGAGTTTTTATACGCTAAAAGTGTTGATTTTGCTCAATTGGCAAAAGATAAAATTAACCTTGTAGTGATACGTAGCGAAATGGATTACAAACACTCTTTAACACCGGGTGATGAGTTTTACGTGGCTGTAGAGCCTATACGCATTAGTCGTTTAAAATTTGCGTTTAAGCAAACAGTGGTGCGCAAGCGTGATGAAAAAGTAATGCTTAACGCGCTTGTAACTGGTACTTCGGTTAACGAAAAAGGCCGACCATTTTTACCGCCCGAAATTGATAACCTATTCAAAACTGAGATCTAAATTAAGCTGTTTAACTTTTAAACTATCATAGAACAAAAATTTACATTTAAAACATGCATATTTAACGGATAAGTAGCATAAAAATTGTTACTATGACGCTAATTAGACAATTAGTTAGTAGTAACATGAAATTAGCAGCAATACCGATGCTTGTAATCGGTTTATGTGTTGGTTGCGCATCAACAGGGACAGTTACCACTGAGCAGCTAAAATACACACAATGGCAATTATCAAAGGTTGATGGTTTAGCTATTCCGGCGTCGTATAACGCCTCCATGAGTTTTATAGAAGCACTTCAAGTGAACGGTTTTGCTGGCTGTAATAAGTTTTTTGGCGAAGGCGAACTTGAAGACAGTAGCTTAACTGTAAGCAAATTAGGTATGACGCGAAAGTCGTGCGGTGAAGAGCTTGACGAGTTTGAGCAGCAGCTACTAGAGGCTTTAAAACAAGGCGCAGAGCTTAAAATGCAAGACCAACAATTGGTGATGCAAGGCGAGCAAACATTTGTGTTTATCCCAAAATAATTTTTGAGTTTTTAAAAACTAGCCCCTTGCAGGCAATTTTTAACTGGCGTACACTCAGCGCAGATTAGACGAGTTATTTGTCAAATCAACGAACAAATTTTATATATCAATACTTGTCGGAGTGCCTAAGTCTAACTTAGGCTGAGATCGCGAAAGCGGGATCCGTGAACCTGATCAGGTTAATACCTGCGTAGGGAACAAGCTGCCTAAAATGGGACGCTTGTGCGTCTTTTTTTGTGCGCACAACAAAATGTCACCTTATTAGGCCGCAAAGTAGCATTACAGCTGCTTTACGATCTTTCTCTATTCCTTAGGAATATCTGACAAGACAATCCTTTAGCAATGAGGTAAGTCATGTCAAACACTACAAATAAATCAACACGTCGAGAAACGCGCGCAGCCGCGTCTGACTATATTTATAACTTAACGGGCCAGCCGTTTCCAAGTTCGCACAAAGTATATGTACAAGGCAGCCAGCCGGGCGTGCGTGTAGGTATGCGCGAAATAACACTAAGCGACACCTTTATCGGCGGCACCGACGAAAACCCTGTGTATGAACCAAATGATCCGCTACGTGTTTACGATACATCGGGCCCGTATACCGATCCTGATTTTGAATTAGATGTACGCAAAGGCTTGCCTAAATTTCGTGAGCAATGGATACAAAACCGAGACGACACCGAAATACTCGACTCGGTAACGTCGCAGTTTGCGCAGCAGCGTATGGCTGATGACGGACTTGATCATATTCGTTTTGATCATTTACCAAAAATTCGCCGTGGTAAAGCGGGTAAAAACGTAACGCAAATGCATTATGCTCGCCAAGGCATTATCACCCCTGAAATGGAGTACGTGGCAGTACGCGAAAACATGGGACGTGCACAAATTCGTGAAGAGTTATTAGCAGCCCAGCACAAAGGCGAGTCGTTTGGTGCAAGTATTCCTGATTTTATTACCCCTGAATTTGTACGCGATGAAATTGCACGTGGTCGCGCTATTTTACCTAATAATATAAACCACCCAGAAACCGAGCCGATGATAGTGGGGCGTAACTTTTTAGTAAAAGTTAACGCTAATATTGGTAATTCATCGGTAAGTTCATCAATCGAAGAAGAAGTAGAAAAAATGGTGTGGTCTACCCGCTGGGGCGCCGACACCGTAATGGATTTATCGACCGGGCGTTATATTCACGAAACGCGTGAGTGGGTAGTGCGCAACTCGCCTGTGCCCATTGGCACAGTACCAATTTATCAGGCGCTTGAAAAAGTTAATGGGGTGGCCGAGGATTTAACGTGGGAGATATTTCGCGATACGTTGATTGAGCAAGCTGAGCAGGGCGTTGATTACTTTACTATTCACGCCGGTGTACTGCTTCGCTATGTGCCAATGACGGCAAAACGCGTAACCGGTATTGTATCGCGCGGTGGCTCTATTATGGCTAAGTGGTGTTTAGCACACCATAAAGAAAACTTTTTATACACCCACTTTGAAGATATTTGCGAAATTTTAAAACAATACGACGTGTGTTTTTCACTCGGTGATGGCCTTCGTCCAGGCTCTATAGCCGATGCCAACGATGAGGCGCAATTTAGTGAGTTACGCACCTTAGGTGAGCTGACTAAAATTGCATGGAAGCACGACGTACAAGTATTTATAGAAGGCCCAGGGCATGTGCCAATGCACATGATTAAAGCCAATATGGATGAGCAATTAAAGCATTGCGACGAAGCACCATTTTATACATTAGGCCCATTAACGACCGACATAGCACCAGGGTACGACCATATAACATCGGGTATAGGCGCTGCACAAATAGCGTGGTATGGCTGTGCAATGCTTTGCTATGTAACACCAAAAGAGCATTTAGGCTTGCCTAATAAAGAAGATGTTAAAGAGGGCTTAATTACCTACAAAATTGCAGCGCATGCTGCCGATTTAGCAAAAGGGCACCCGGGCGCGCAAGAGCGCGATAATGCCTTATCAAAAGCACGCTTTGAATTTAGATGGCACGACCAATTTAACATAGGTTTAGACCCAGAGCGTGCCCGCGAATACCACGATGAAACCCTTCCGCAAGAGTCAGGTAAAGTTGCGCACTTTTGCTCTATGTGTGGCCCTAAGTTTTGTTCAATGAAAATTAGCCAAGAAGTGCGTGATTACGCTAAAGACTTAGAAGTGCGTGGCATTGACCCTAATAATGCAGGTGAAACCATAGAGATCAAAATGGTTGATGTAGAAGCGCAAATGAAAGCTAAATCTGAGGAGTTTAAACAAACAGGCTCTGAAATTTACCACAAAGCGATATAAGCCATATAGGGCTTGGGCTACGAGCAATAAAGTAAGTACCTTATTGCTCGTAGCCAGTTATTTGCAGAGCGCGGTTAATAGGAGATTTTATGTTTTATAACATTGCTGTGGTGGGTTTTGGTTTAGCAGGGCGCTTAGCTGCTCTTGAGCTAAGTAAGTCGCACCATGTAACGGTGTTTGAAGCAAGCGATGATCACACCCCAAATAGTGCCGGTAAAGTGGCTGCGGCAATGCTTGCCCCGCTTGCTGAGTCGGTATTGTGTGAAGCTGATTTAGCCATTATGGGGCTTAACTCACTAAAGCGCTGGCCAGAAATAATAAGCGAACTTGAAGGTGACGTATTTTTTCAGCAGCAAGGCACACTGGTTGTTGCGCATCAGCAAGATAAAGGTGACCTAAAAAGTTTTACTCAGCGAATAAAACCAATAGCAGGGCACTGTGCTCAGGCATTAAACGCTCAGCAAATAGCGAAGTTAGAGCCAGAGCTTGCAAACCGGTTTAACCAAGGTGTGTTTTTACCTTGCGAAGGGCAAATAGATAACCAAGCCTTTTATAAAGCAAGTTTTACCATACTTAATAAGCGCAAAGTTAAGTTTGTGTTTAATCAGCGAGTAACCATTAAAAACGGTGAAATTAATAACCGCGCCTTTGATTATATTATTGATTGTCGTGGCTTAGGTGCTAAAGCTGAGAAACCACTCAGAGGGGTGCGCGGAGAAGTCGTAAGGTTACAGGCGTCTGAGGTTAATTTAACTAGGCCGGTGCGTTTAATGCACCCGCGCTACCCAATTTACATAGCGCCAAAGCCTAATAATGAATATGTAATTGGTGCTACCGAAATTGAATCTGACGATAATGGCCCTGCGACTGTGCGCTCAACGCTTGAATTGCTCTCGGCCGCTTACACAGTGCACAGTGGGTTTGCTGAGGCTCGATTACTCAATATTCAAACCGGCTTACGCCCGGCATTTAGCGATAACCGCCCTGTGGTTTTAAAAAAGGGAAATGTAATTAGCATTAATGGCTTGTACCGCCACGGTTATATGTTAGCGCCGGCTTTGGTGGCCGATGCAGTTTCAAAAATAGGGTGAGTAATAAATGAATATAACAATTAATGGCGAGCTACTTAATGTTGATAGCAAAGCGCTCGTTGAAGTACTTCAAAGTTTTGGTGCAGTTGCGCCTTTTGCTGTGGCTGTTAATAGTGAATTTATTCCACAAAGTCAGCACGGTAACTATGTACTTAATGAAGGCGACAGTGTTGAGTTGCTGTCACCCATTCAAGGCGGATAAAGCTCATGCAAACTAAAGACTGTTTAACTATTTATGGAGAGCAAATAAATAGTCGTTTATTAATCGGCTCAGCGCTGTATCCGTCGCCCGATACTATGACCCAATCGATAGTTGCCTCTGGGGCTGAAATTGTAACCGTGTCGCTTAGGCGACAGCAAAGTGCAGCAGCGGGGGATGATTTTTGGCAGTTAATAAAAAATACCGGCCTTAAAATACTCCCCAATACGGCAGGGTGCCATAGTGTGAAAGAAGCCGTTACGCTTGCAAAAATGTGCCGAGAGGTATTTGCTACCGATTGGATTAAGCTTGAACTAATAGGTGATGACTACAACCTACAGCCCGACCCATTTGCACTGTTAGAGGCAACAAAAATATTAATTAATGATGGCTTTAAAGTACTACCTTACTGCACCGATGACTTGGTACTTTGCCAGCGTTTAAATGAGCTAGGCTGTGAAGTGCTTATGCCATGGGGGGCGCCTATTGGCACCGGTAAAGGGCTTTTAAATAGTTATAATTTAAAAACAATTCGCGAACGCTTACCCAACACAACTTTAATTGTAGATGCAGGCCTTGGCTTACCTTCGCATGCCTGCCAAGCGCTTGAATTAGGGTATGATGCGGTATTGTTAAATTCAGCGATTGCTGGGGCGGGTTGCCCAATTACGATGAGTCGTGCATTTAAAGCTGCAGTAGAAGCAGGGCGCTTTGCGTATAGCGCAAAAGCAATGCCCGAAAAAGACTTAGCGGCCCCATCAACCCCCACAATGGGCATGCCGTTTTGGCATCAGCAGTAAGGAAATAAAGAGTATGAATAATTTAGTGTGGACAATTGCCGGATCTGACTCAGGCGGTGGTGCAGGTATTCAGGCCGATATAAAAGCAATGCAAAGTTTTGGCGTGCATGGTTGTACTGCAATTACCGCGCTTACGGCGCAAAATAGTTTAGGTGTAGAGGCCATCAACGCGGTATCTACCGATATTATTGAATCGCAATTACTGGCGCTTGAAAGTGATATGAAAGCCAAAGTAATTAAAATTGGCATGTTAGCAAATGTGCAGCAAATTCAATTAATAAGCGAGCATATAGCGCATTATAAAGCTAAATGGCCAGTCCCTCCTGTGATTGTTTACGACCCCGTTGCTATTGCCTCAAGTGGTGATGTATTAACAGAGGAAGATACCGTAAGTGCGATTAAAGAATGCTTAATGCCGCTGGTGGATGTAATAACGCCTAACACGCACGAAACTCAATTATTAACAGGCGTGTATTTAATTGGCCCAAGCGCCGTTAAAGATGCTGCAAATAAGTTATTAAGTTGGGGTGCAAAAGCGGTTGTTATTAAAGGTGGGCATTGGGATTACCCAAGCGGCTACTGTATTGATTATTGTGTAAATAATTTTACGCAAAAGGGTGAAGAGTATTGGCTTGGTAATAAAAAAATTCAAAGCCCTCATAGCCATGGTACAGGCTGCAGTATGGCCTCGGTTATTGCCGCGTGTTTAGCAAAAGACTACCCGCTAAAAGATGCCTTTGTTTTAGCTAAAGCTTATATAAACCAAGGCTTAAAGCAGTCAGTTAGATACGGTGAAGGAATAGGCCCTGTTGCGCATACTGCTTTTCCTACAAATTTAGATGATTTTCCACAAGTGATTGAGCCAGGCAGTTGGCTTGGTGATGAACTTGATTTTGATGTGCCGCTTGAATTTAATATGGCCGCTGATTTTGCACCCTGTGAAAGTAAAACACTCGGCTTATATGCTGTGGTTAGTAATATGGACTGGTTAACTAAATGCTTAGAACAAGGCATTAAAACAGTGCAGCTACGCGTTAAAAATAAAACTGATATTGAGCTTGATGAACTCATAAAACAGGCAGTTGAACTGGGTAAAAAGTACAGCGCTCACGTATTTATAAATGACTACTGGCAGTTAGCTATAAAGCACGGTGCTTATGGCGTGCATTTAGGCCAAGAAGATTTAGAAATTGCTAATTTAGCCGCCATTAAAGACGCGGGTTTAAGGCTTGGGCTTTCTACTCATGGCTTTTACGAAATGCTCCGTGCGCACAACTACCGACCAAGTTATATGGCATTTGGCGCTATTTACCCAACCACGACCAAAGATATGACAGGGCAAATACAAGGGCTCGATAAACTTAAAAAGTTTGTGCCATTAATGCAAAGCTACCCAACGGTTGCTATTGGCGGAATAGATTTAACCCGCGCAAGCGAGGTTGCAGATACAGGAGTAGGGAGTGTTGCGGTAGTAAGAGCCATTAGTGAATCGGATGATTATATTGCTGCGATTAGTGCGCTACAAAGTGTTATAAACCAGCCCAATGGATAAGCTCAGCGATAAAGAAACCCTGCGTTATAGTCGTCATTTATTATTAAAAGAAGTAGGACTAGAAGGGCAGTTAGCACTAAAAGCTGCAACCGTTGCTGTAGTCGGTGCGGGCGGTTTAGGTAGCCCTGCACTTTTGTATTTAGCGGCAGCGGGTATTGGTACGCTTATATTAATAGATGATGATGCTGTTGAGCTTTCTAACTTGCAGCGCCAAGTGCTCTATAAAGTCAATCACTTAGGGCAAAGCAAAGTAGCAGCCGCTGGCAAAGTATTAACAAGCCTTAATAATCAAATACACATAGTGACGCACAATAAAAAGCTTGATGATAGTAACGCCGCTGAGCTTTTAAACAATGCTGACATAGTGCTTGATTGCTCAGATAATTTTGCCACACGCTATAGTGTTAATCGCTATTGTATTGCCAATAAAACACCGTTAATTGCAGGTGCAGCACTGGCAACGAAAGGGCAGTTAATGGGGTTTGATTTTAGGAAAAATAGTAGCCCGTGTTATGGCTGCGTTTTTACAAAAAGTGACTCTGCACCTGTGGTAAATTGTAGTAATGCGGGTGTAATAAGCCCTTTATTGGGTGTTATTGGTTCTATGCAGGCACAACTTACGCTTAATATATTATTAGGGCACGTTGAGGGGAGTGTGTTTATTACCTTCGATGCGCTGAGTTTAAAGCAGCAACATTTTAAAGTAGTTAAAGATTTAAACTGTAAAGAGTGCGGTGGATAAAGTAAGAGGTAATTCGCGGGGCTAACTCGGGGTTAAGCCATGAGAAGCTGCGCTTCTAACGTGGGCAAGCCCTATGTCTATCAATAAAAAAACACCGGGTTTGTAATAAACGCGGTGCTTTCTAATCTTTTACTGACAACTGACAACTGAC